>JBBDSD010000105.1:0-1545 GCA_040905065.1 Trueperaceae bacterium
CGCACTGTTGAAGCACAGCGACCTGAGCGCGCCCGCCATCGCCGAAGAAGCGATCCGCATCGCCGGCGACATCGACATCTACACCAGCGGCGACCCCACCGTGCTGGTGGTCCCGCCCGAAGCGGACCCGGCGCACGACGACGAAGATCACGAAGACGAGGACCCAGCATGAGCGCGCAACTGCAGAAGCCCGAGGCCCTGCCCGACCTGGCCGACCTCACGCCGATCCAGATCGTCGAAGCGCTGGACGCCCACATCATCGGTCAGCACAAGGCCAAGCGCAGCGTGGCGGTGGCGCTCCGCAACCACGTGCGGCGTCGCCGCCTGCCGCCGGACGTGCAGGTCGAAGTCACGCCCAAGAACATATTGATGATCGGCCCCACCGGCGTCGGCAAGACCGAGATCGCGCGGCGCCTGGCGCGCCTGGCCCGCGCGCCGTTCCTGAAGGTGGAGGCCACGAAGTTCACCGAGGTCGGTTACGTGGGGCGCGACGTCGACTCGATCGTGCGCGATCTGGCCGCCTCGTCGTACGCCCTGGTCGAGGAGGAGCAGAAGGCCGCCGTGGCCGAGCGCGCGGCCGCCGCTGCCGAGGAGACGCTGCTGCAGGCGCTGCTGCCCGGCGGCACCACGGAGGGGCTCGACAAGATGCGCTCCCTGCTCGCCTCCGGCAAGCTGGAGGACCGCATCGTCGAGATCGAGGTCACCGAAGAGCCGCCCCAGATGAACATGGGCATGCCGGGCATGGAGGAGGTCGGCCGCAACCTGCAGGAGATGTTCTCCCGCTTCTCGCCCAGCAAGACCGCCACGCGCAAGCTGCCGGTACGCGAAGCGAGGCACGTCCTGCACGATCAGGAGGCGGTGGCGCTGCTGGACGAGGACGAGGTCCGGCGCGAGGCGATCGATCGCGCCGAGAACCGCGGCATCGTCTTCCTCGACGAGCTGGACAAGATCACCGGCGACGACCGCAGCGGCGGCGCCGACGTCTCCGGCGAGGGGGTGCAGCGCGACCTGCTGCCGATCGTCGAGGGCACCAGCGTCCAGACCCGCTACGGCCAGGTCCGCACCGACCACGTGCTGTTCATCGCCGCCGGCGCGTTCAGCGTCTCGAAACCGAGCGACCTGATCCCCGAGCTGCAAGGCCGCTTCCCGATCCGGGTGGAACTGGACGAGCTCACCGCCACCGACCTGCAGCGGATCCTCACCCAACCGCGCTACGCCCTGACGCGCCAGTACGCCGACCTGCTCGCGGTCGACGGCACGGAACTCGTCTGGGAGGAGACCGGCGTGGTCGCCATCGCGCAAGTGGCGGAACGCGTGAACCGCGACGTCGAGGACATCGGCGCCCGGCGCCTGCACACGATCCTGGAACGGGTCTTGGAGGACGTGGCCTTCGGTACGGAGCTAGGGCGCGTGGCGATCGACGAAGCGTACGTGCAGAAGAAGGTCGCCGACATCGTCGGCGACGAGGACATGAGCCGCTACGTGCTCTGACGCGTGCTCTGACGACCAGCGTCGGGGGGGGGGGGGGGGGGGGGGGGGGGGGGG
>JBBDSD010000105.1:1555-9956 GCA_040905065.1 Trueperaceae bacterium
GGGCCCCACCACGCTCACGACGAATCGGAGGTGCCCTCCAGCACCATCAGCGTGTCCTCGTCCCCGTCCACGACGCTGCCCGGCTCCCAGACGGTGCCGGGCTCGATCCCGTCGGTGGTGAACGCCACGCGCCAGCGCGCGTCGTCGGGAACGGGCGGCAGCGTGAACCGATCCGGACGCCGCCCGAAGAACACCACCAGCACCGAGGTGTCGTGCGTCGTCCGGCCGTCCGGGCCGGCCTCGTGGAAGGCGCGACCGCACAGCAGCATGCCCAGCGTGGTCCTGCCGGCCTGATTCCAGTCCCGGGCCTCCATCTCGCGTCCGCTCGGGTGCCACCAGGCCACGTCCTTGCACGCCGCCTCGTCCATCTCGCCGGTCAGGAAACTGCGGCGCCGGAAGGTGGGGTGGCGCCGACGGAACGCCAGCACCGCGCGCACGAACTCCTGGAACGCCTGCGCCTCGTCGTCCAGGTCCCAGTCGTACCAGCTCACTTCGTTGTCCTGCGCGTAGGCGTTGTTGTTGCCGCCCTGGGTGCGGGACAGTTCGTCGCCGCCGTGCAGCATCGGCACGCCCTGCGACAGGGCCAGGGTGGCGATCAGGCCGCGGCGCGCTCGGTCGCGGCGGGCGCGTACGCGCGGATCACTGCTGGGCCCCTCGACCCCGAAGTTCTGGGCGTGGTTCGGTTCGTGCCCGTCCCGGTTCCCTTCGCCGTTGGCGTGGTTGTGCTTGCGTTCGTACGTCACCAGGTCGGCCAGCGTGAAGCCGTCGTGCGCGGTCACGAAGTTCACCGACGCGAACGGGCGACGGCCGCGCCGGTCGTACAGATCGGCCGATCCCGCGACGCGCGTGGCGAGCTCGCCGATCATGCCGCGGTCGCCACGCCAGTAGCGACGGACCGCGTCGCGGTACTTGCCGTTCCACTCCGCCCAAGGCAACGGGAAGCGTCCTACCTGGTACCCGCCGGGACCCACGTCCCACGGTTCGGCGATCAGCTTCACGCGACTCAGGACCGGATCCTGCTGGATCAGGGTGAAGAACGGGGCCAGCATGTCGACCTCGTACAGTTCGCGCGCCAGGGCCGAGGCGAGATCGAAGCGAAAGCCGTCGACGTGCAGCTCCTCGACCCAGTAGCGCAGGCTGTCCATGATCATCTGCAGCACGTACGGGTTGCCGGCGTCCAAGGTGTTGCCGGTGCCGGAGAAGTCGGCGTACTCCCGCGGATCGTCCGGGTCCAGCTTGTAGTACCCGGCGTTGTCGATCCCCCGCCACGAGAAGGTGGGTCCCAGCCTGCCGCCCTCGGCCGTGTGGTTGTACACCACGTCGATCACGACCTCCAGGCCGGCGGCGTGCAGCTGCTTGACCATCATCTTCGTCTCGCGCACCGCGCCGTCCAGACCGAAGGCGGCGTAGGTCGGTTCCGGTGCGAAGAACGACAGGGTGTTGTACCCCCAGTAGTTGCGCAGGCCCTTCTCGATCAGGTGCGGTTCCGGCACGAAGGCGTGCACGGGGAGCAGCGACACGGTGGTCACGCCCAGCGAGGTCAGGTGATCGATCACCACGTCGCTGGCCACGCCCAGGTAGGTCCCCCGCAGGCGCGGCGGAACGTCCGGGTGCTTCATCGTGAGGCCACGCACGTGCGTTTCGTACAGCACGGTCTCGTGCCACGGCACGTCGGGCCGCACGTCGTCCTCCCAGGCGAAGGTGCCGTCGTCGACCACCGCCAACGGCGCGAACCGGTCGTTCGGCGTCGGGTCCGGCTTCGATGGGTCGTCGCGCTTGTAGGTGTAGTGCGACGGGTGCCACCGCATCGGCCGACCCAGCGCGCGCGCGTACGGATCCAGCAGCACCTTGGCCGGATTGTGCCGGTGCCCGGACGCCGGGTCCCACGGCCCGTGCACGCGGTAGCCGTACAGCTGGCCGGGGCGGCGCTGCGGCAGGTACACGTGCCAGACGGGACCGGTCCGCTCGTGGAGCGGCACGACCGCCGCGGGCGCATCGTCGCCCGCATCGTCGAACAGAAGCAGCTCGACGGCGTCGGCGTGCTCGGCGTACAGCGCGAAGTTCACGCCCGTCCCGTCGAACCGGGCGCCCAGCGGCGTCGGGCGACCGGGGCGTACGGCGAGGGGCGGGACCGTGGGTTCCGCGGAAGCGTGCTCGTCCTCGTGCGGCGCGTGGTTCGTGGGGGCGTCGTCGTTCACGTCGATGGCGAAGAGCCTACCGCGAACCGTGCCTCGTCGCGGTACGAACGAACCGGCCGCTCACAGATCCCAGTAGCGCAGCGCGTCCGCCCGGAACCCGGGCACGGCTCGCTCACCGAACGCCAGCAGGCCGTCGCGGTCGGGCGGTTCCAGTCGGTAGCGGAACGCCGACAGGTACGCCAGCATGGTGCGCGGCGCCACGCCGACCCGCTCCGACGCGGCCTCCGCCACCGCCGCCAGGTGCCCCAAGCCTCGCTCGCGCGATGCGCGCAACTCTGCCACCAGGCGCGGCGAGGGGGGCGCATCGTCGCGCGACGCCCACACGGCGAAGGTGAACGGTAGGCGCGTGGCGCGGTACCAGGCCTCCCCCAGGTCGGTCATGGTCGGCACGCGGCCGCCGACCGGCCTGCGCGCCACCCCTTCGCGCAGGGCGGCGTCGCCGATCAGGAGCGCCGCGTCGTAGCGGGCCAGCATGGCGTCCAGGTCGGGCGCGACCGGGATCAGGTCCGCAACGATCCCGTCGGCGTGCAGCAGCACGCGCAGCAGCTCGACGCTGGTGGCGGAGTCGGTCGAGACCGCCACGCGTGCGCCGTGCAGGTCGGACCAGGCGCCGTGATGGAACAACGCCACGCTGCGGACCGGACCCAGCGTGGCGACCGAAAAGTCGGGCAGCGCCCGCAAGCGGTCCGCGTGCCGCAGGTACTCGATCGAACTGATCAGCGTCAGGTCGATCTCGCCGGCCAGCAACGCCCGGTTCAGCTCGCTGGGCACGCCGGTCACGAAGCGGGCGACCTGCCCATGATCGTTCCACGGGCGAAGGCGCCAGTGGAGCGGCGCGACGTTGGTGTACGACACGATGCCCAAGCGCTCGACGTGGGCGGCGTCCGCCGCGAGGGTCGGGGCGGTGGTCGGGGCGGTGGTCGGGGCGGTGATCAAACTGGTGGTCGGGCCGGCCGCGTCGGGATCGTCGCTCGCGACTGCCACGCCACCTGGGCGCCGGGCGTCGCCGCCCGAGCCGGCGCTCATGCCGCCGCGGGCGCGGCCGGTTCGTGCACCGCCAGTTCCCGGTAGAGCGCGTCGCGCTTGACGGCGGTCCGTCCGGCGTCGTGGATCAGGCGGATCAGCTCGTCCTCGGTCATGCCGGTCTCGGTGGTGGCGCCCGAGGCGTGCGCGATCTTCTCGTCCTTGATGGTGCCGTCGACGTCGCTCACGCCGGCGGACAGGGCGATCTGCACCAGCTCGGGCGTGACCATGATCCAGTAGCCCTTCACGTGCGGCACGTTGTCCAGCACGATGCGGGCCACCGCCAGGTTGCGCAGGTCGTCCACGCCGGTGGTGAACTCGGTCTTGCCCAGTTCGCGCGCCAGCTGGTTGTTGTCCGGTTGGAAGGCGAGCGGAATGAAGCTCAGGAACCCGCCGGTCTCGTCCTGCTGCTGGCGAATGCGCATCATGTGGTCCAGGCGTTCGTCCAGCGTCTCGATGTGGCCGTACAGCATGGTGGCGTTGGTGGGGAGACCCAGTTCGTGCGCGGCGCGGTGCACCGCCAGCCAACCGTCGGCGGTCACCTTGGCGGCCGCGATCCGCTTGCGGACCCGGTCGGCGAAGATCTCGGCCCCGCCGCCGGGCAGCGCCACCAGGCCGGCCTCCTTCAGGTCGCTCAGCACGTCGCGGTACGAGACGGGCGCCGTCGCTCCCTTGGGCCGCGCGATGCGGGTGAAGTGGTGGATCTCGGCCGCCGTCCAGGCCTTGACCTGGTAGCCGCGCTCGGTGAGACCGCGCGTCAGGTCCAGGTAGTACTCCCAGCCGCGCTTGGGGTGGTGCCCGGAACTGATGTGGATCTCCGTCAGGTCGGGGTGCGCGTGCTTGGCCACATACGCCCAGACGTCATCCAGGTCCATGTCCCAGACGCCCTCTTCGCCGATCTTGCGTTGGAAGCCGCAGAAGGTGCAGCCGACGTAGCAGACGTTGGTCTGCGACAGGCGCAGGCTGTGCACGTAGTACGCCCTGTCGCCCACCTTCTGGCGGCGGACCCGGTCGGCCAGCGCGGCCAGGCCGGCCAGGTCGGGCGTGTGGAACAGGGTGCGGCCCTCCTCGACGCTGACGCGGCCTCCGCTGAGAACCTTGTCGGCGATCGGTTCGAGGGCGGGATCACGGATGGGGAACGGTGCGGTGGCGGCTACGGTCATTGTCGTCAGCGTAGCAACGTCCGCCCGCAGGTCGCGTCGTGCACGGGCGGTTCCCGTTCCGCTTCCGGGCGGTTCAGAGGTGCAGCGGCCGGTCGTACGCAGCCAGCGCCGCTTCCTTGACCACCTCCGACAGGGTCGGATGCGCGTGCACCGTGCGGGCCAGGTCTTCGGAGCTGGCCCCGAACGTCATGGCCGCCACCGCTTCGGCGATCAGGTCGCCGGCGCGGGAACCGATGATGTGCACCCCCAGGATCCGGTCGGTGTCGGCGTGCGCCAGGATCTTGACCTTGCCCTCGGTGCGGCCCATGGCGCGGGCGCGCCCGTTGGCCATGTACGGGAACACGCCCTTGACGTAGGGGACCTCCGCCTCCGTCAGCGCCTCTTCGCTGCGGCCGACGGTAGCGATCTCCGGTTCGGTGTACACGATGCCGGGCACCAGGTCGTAGTCGACGTGCCCCGCGCCGGTGGCGAGCCGTTCGACCAGGGCGACGCCGTCCTCCTCGGCCTTGTGCGCCAGCATCGGACCTTGGATCACGTCGCCGATGGCGTAGAACCCCTTGGCGCTGGTGGAGAACCCATCATCCACGGCGATCCGTCCGCGCTCATCGGTGTCGATGCCGACCGCGTCCAGGCCCAGGCCGTCGGTGTTCGGCACGCGCCCGACCGCGACCAGGACCTTCTCCGCCTCGACCGGGTCGGCGCCGCCGATCTCGACGGTCGCGACCTTCTTCTTGCCGCGCCCCTTCGTGCTCACGCCGGTCACCTTCGACCCCAGGTGGAAGGTCAGCCCCTGCTTCTCGAACGTCTTCTTCGCCTCCTTGGCGATCTCGGCGTCCATGCCGGGCAGGATCCGGTCCAGGTACTCGAGCACCGTCACCTCCGACCCGAGACGGGCCCAGACCGAGCCCAGCTCCAGCCCGATGTAGCCCGCACCGATCACCACCAGGCGCTTCGGTACGGCGTCGAACGCCAGCGCGCCGGTCGAATCGACCACGGTGGTGCCGTCGACCTCGATGCCCGGCAGGCTGGTCACCTTCGATCCGGTGGCGATCACGACGTGCTCGGCCGCCAGCTCGGTGTCGCCGTCCTCGCCGTGCACCACGACCTCGCCCGGGCCGGTGATCTCGCCCGTGCCGGCGTAGCGCGTGACCTTGTTCTTCTTCATCAGGAAGGCGACGCCGTCGGTGTTCGCTTTCACGACGCCGTCCTTGCGTTTCTGCATCGCGGCGAGGTCCAGTTTCACCTTGCCGAGGCCGATGCCGTGCTCGTCCAGGCCGTGCTTCGCTTCGGCGTACCGTTCGCTGGACTCCAGCAGCGCCTTGCTGGGGATGCAGCCGACCCGCACGCAGGTGCCGCCCAGGGTCGCCTCCTTCTCGACGATGGCGACGTCCATCCCGAGCTGCGCGCCGCGGATCGCGGCCACGTACCCGCCCGGGCCGGCGCCGATGATGATCAGGTCGTGCTGGTGCATGGTGCCTCCCATTCGCGGGGAGCATACCGTCCGCTCCGTGCGACCTGGGACGGGGGGCCGACCGCGGCGGCGGCCGCGTGCGCACGGTACGCTGGCGCCACGTCCACGCCGCTGCACCCCCTCGGAGTGTGCCCCTGAAGGAGGCCCCTCATGCCCCGACGTTCGTACACACGCGTTCTCGCGACCGTCCTGATGCCGTTCGTGCTGATCCTCGGCGCCTGCTTCCCCGTCCACGATGCGCGCTCCGCCGCTCGCGACGCGACCCGCGACGCCGTGCGCGACAGGGTCGTCGGGGACGCCGAGCCGACTCCGATCACGCCCGGCGCGTTCGGCGTGGGGTTCGTGCTGGTGAACGCGTCGACCGCCGGCAGGACCACCACGGCCGAAGCGCAGGCCCGCTTCTTCACCATGGACTCCGAGCCGGCCGAAGATCCCGGTGATCGCTGGGAGGACCTGGACGACGCCTGCCTGGTCACGGATGCGCGTCCGTTCGTACCGCCCGACCTGCTCGATACGGCGTTCGAGGAGGCCGGCGCCGAGATCGTGCACCTGTCCGCGGGCGCCCGCGGCGAGCTTCGCCAGGACGACGCCACGGTCCTGACCCTCGACGAGATCCGCGAGGACGGCGTGATCCGCTACGCCGGCCGTACCGGCGCCGCGCCCGCACCGTCCCAGGCCGCGACCGTGCGCTTTCCCGGTTCCGACTTTCCGTCCGTGAACGACGCGCCCGTCCCGTTCGTGGCGGCACCGACCGACCTGGCGCCGGTCACGGGTGTGACGCCCGGCACCGCGTTCTCCTGGTCGAACGCCGGCGCGCCGCGCGACGCGACGCTGGTGGTCACGATCTCCGGCAGCGAGAACGTCTGGCTCACCTGCCATACCGACCTTGCCGACGGCATCCTGACCGTGCCCGACGCGGTCGCGGACGATCTTCCGCCCGGCTGGAGCGGCCGCGTCGAGTCGGTGGCGGCCTCCCGCACGAACCTGTCGTGGCTGCGCGGCGGCTTCCTGATCGTGGCGGCGTCGCACGAGGTGGCGGTGCGATGAGGAACGCAGCTCGCATCGACGTGCCGCACGCGGTCGCCCGCACGGTCGTGACCTGATCGACAGCACACCACGCGGCCGATCCCGTACGCTACGAGGGACCGCCTAGCGAACCCGGAGATTCGTCACGGATTGCCGACGAATACGGAATCCGGTTGCGCTGAGGACGGAATACGAAGGAGGAGATTCGACATGCGAATCCGAATGCGACCGATCTGGATGGGACTCCTGGGCCTCGTGCTCGCGCTGGGCCTCGCAGCCTGCGGCACGGCGGGGTCGGGAGACGGCAACGGCGGAGGCGACGGCGGAGGCGACGGCACCGCACCCACCTCCGACGCCGCCATCGAACGCGGCAGCACCATGTTCGGCGACGCGAGCGCCTCGTTCAGCGCAGCGCAGAGCGACCCGGACTTCCAGGCGTCGTCGACGATCCTGACCAGCGCCTTCGTCGAAGTGCCGCTTCCCGGCATGACGGCGCTCGGGCCGGCCGCTACGGACGCGCTCGAGACGCTCGGCATCGAGGTCGCGAGCTCGCACTCCGGGCCCGAAGGGCACTACGAATGGAATCCGAGCACCGGCTCCTGGGACGTGACCGGACCCGCTCAGGGCGGAGCGGACGCGTCCTTCGAGTACCCGGACGTCATCGGCGACGGGCGTGACGCCTTCCTGTTCATGTCCTACACGGAAGCGACGTTCAACGTCTCGAGCGGTGACCACACCTTCCTGACCGCCCTGAACGTCGACGTCGAACTCGGCGGTGCCGCGGTCGCGGACCTGACCATGACCTCGTCGTACGACGTCGTCACCAGCCGCTGCGAGTCTTCGGAAACGGCTCTCGAGGTCGCCTCGTTCGATCTCGCTGCCAACGTCGCGGACGCGTCCATGAGCATGGACATGGCCACCGACGGGTCGGGCACGTCCGGCTCGCTGACGGTCTCGTACGACACCGACTCCGCGACGATGTCGTTCTCGACCGACACGCGCTACCAGTTCGCGCACGAGACCACGTGTCCCGAAGCGGAGTTCGGCGAACCGACCGAAATGAGCTTCTCGGTCGACACGACCACGGCCAGCGACTCCGCCGTGTTCAGCGTGGACCTCACCTCGATCGCCTGGGCGACGGGTAGCACCACCGCCGAGCGCTACATCGCGTCGTTCGACGTCGACGTCTCCTGGACGTTCAGCGGCACCGACGCGATCACCGCCACCGGTTCGGTCCAGTTGGACGAGACCGGCGGCATGGTGGACAACGACGTCATGGTCGACTTCGGCGACGGCGCGATGCCGCTCGACGACGTGATCAAGGACTTCGAGGGCGAGCCCACCGCCTTCTGACCCACGGCACTCCGTGCCACGTACGCGCGCAGCGTCGCGCTACGCACGCGAACGGCACGACCGCCGCCCCTTGCCGGGTGGCGGTCGTGCTCGTGCGGTGCGCGCGAGCGTCGGCCGCGCCCCGTTCCGCACGAACGACGCGGGCCGCACCGGTATCGGTGCGGCCC
>JBBDSD010000106.1:0-1638 GCA_040905065.1 Trueperaceae bacterium
TTCTCCTCGATCAGGAACAGCGCGGCGCGCGCCAGGTCGTCCACGTGAATCCAGGGCCACCTCTGCCGGCCGCTGCCCAGCGGTCCCCCCGCACCCAGCCGGCTCGGCAGCAGGAGCCGCTGCCAGGCTTCGGCTTCGGGACCGAGGGCCATGCCGATCCGGAGCACCACCTGCCGGCTGCGTTCCGCTGCGGGCTGGGCGGCGGCCTCCCAGGCCTGGACGATCTCGGTCATGAACGTCCCGCTGCCCGGGGCCGACCGATCGTTCAGTTCCTCGTCCCCCCGGTCGCCGTAGATGCCGACAGCGGAGCCTTGCAGCCAGACGCGGGGAGCGCGTGGGGCCAGCGCGGCGGCGTGGACCAGCGTCTCCGTCGCGGTGAGGCGACTGGACAGCAGCGACGCGCGATGCTCGGGCCCGAAGCGGCCGTCGATGCTGGACCCAGCCAGGTTCACCAGCGCGTCGGCGCCGGCGATCGCCTCCGCCAGGTCGGCCAGGGCCTCGTTATCGTGATCGCGGGCGGCGGTCGGGTTCCAGGCGCGGGCGCGGGCCCCGTCCGGTTCGCTGCCGTTCAGGCGGCGCGTGAGGACGGTCACGTCGTACCGGTCGCGCGCCGCGCGGTGGATCGCGCGACCGATCGGTCCGGAGGCGCCCGCGATCACCAGGCGGGGGAGGGAGTTCGGGTGGGCCATACCGTGACCGTATCCCGGACGCGGCACGTCGACCGGGCCCGGGACCGGATTCGGGTCGCGCGAAGACGTCGTGCGCTACGCTGGGACCGCCCTGCGTGGGAAAAAGTCGGACGGGACGTCGGAGCGACCGCTGGACGCGGCGACGTTCCAATGAACGTAGCGTGAGGAGGGAGGCTATTCACGGTGAGCGAACCCCACAATGATCGTACGAAGCACGAGCACGACGATCCGACCGGATCGCCCGCCGACCAGGTGCCGGGCGACTCCGCAGCGGCCGCGCCCCAGCGCGAGCCGGTGCCCGTCGCGTCGCCCGACGACGAGGCCGACCCGGACACCCCGTTCGGCGCGATCGCCGTCACCGGTTTCCTGGCCGCGGTGATCCTGGTGCTCTGGTTCGCCATGTACGCCCTGAACCTGGCGAGGAGCTGACGTGCACGACCGGCAGCATCAACAGATCGCACGGTGGGAACGGATCTGGCTCGCGTTCTCCGGCCTGATGACGGTGATGTTCATCCTGCTGATCGCCTACAACCTGGCGACCGAGGGGGGCCACATCGCGCAACGGACCGCGAAGGCCAGCCCCGACCAGATCCTGGCGCAGGACCTGTTCGCGAACCCCGGCGTGCGCGCCATGGCCCCCGGCCGGGTGCAGGCCTCGATCGTGGCGCGGGCGTTCTCATTCCAACCGCAGGACGTGCGGGTCCCGGTCGGCTCGGAGGTCACCTTCTACCTGACCGCCGCCGACGTGCAGCACGGCTACCAGATCGAACGCACCAACGTGAACGTGCAGCTCATCCCCGGCGAGATCGCGCGCCTGACCTACACCTTCACGCAGCCCGGCAGCTACCGCGTCACCTGCAACGAGTACTGCGGCGTCGGGCATCACGACATGCTGGGCACCGTCACGGTGGTCCCCGCCTCGCAGTGGAGCGCGCCCGAGCGCGCCGCC
>JBBDSD010000107.1:0-9903 GCA_040905065.1 Trueperaceae bacterium
ACATGATCGACGCCGTCCAGGCCTACTTCGCCGCCTGCAACGCCGCCAGCCGCGAACGGTTCGCGGTGGTCCTGAGCGACGACTGCGTGCACTGGTTCCCCCCCGAGACCGGAAGTCCCTACCCCAGCCGCGACGCCATTGCCGACCTATGGATCGGCTTCGTGCGCGGCGTGGGGTCGCAGTGGACGATCGACCGGATCGTCTGCGACGGCAACGAGGTCTGCGTCGAGTGGACCCACTTCAAGCCGAAGGTCGGCGAACGGATCCGCGGCTCGGAGTGGTACACCTTCGACGCCGACGGCAAGATCGACGGCATCTGGGCCCACTACGCCTCGCCCCGCGATCCGCAGCGGCCGGCGAACGAACTGGACGGCTTCGACTACGCGGCACGCGAATACCCTCTGCACGCGCCCGCTCTGGACGCCCAGACGATCGCCGAGCGCGCCCGCAATCTGGCAGCCGAACCCGGCGCAACCGAACCCGGCACGGACCAAGCGTCCCGGTGAGCGGGGCGAGCAGCCAGACGCCCGACCTGACGCCCGACCTGACGCCGCTGGCGCCGGACACGGTCGCGCGCCTGCGGGAGACCGGCACCGCCACGCTGGCCACGGTCCTGCACGTGCGCGGCTTCCGCAACCGCGCGGTCCGCAGCACCGTCCGGTTGCGCCCGGGCGGACCGCGTCTGGTCGGCGTGGCGCGCACCCTGCGCTACGTGGCCTCCCGCACCGACCTGGACACGCTGGAGCGCTGGAAGCAGGCGGACAACCCGCAACGCCGCATCGCCGACGAGATCGAACCCGGCCAGGTCCTGGCGATCGAGGCGCGCGAGGACCGGTCGTGCGGCACCATGGGCGGCATGCTGATCGCCCGCATGATGGTCCGCGGCGCCGCCGGCGTGGTCAGCGACGGCCCGTTCCGCGACGGGCCGTTCATCGCGGGCCTGGAGTTCCCCAGCTACGCGAACGGCATGAACCCGAACACGAACCTGGTCGCGCACCACCCCGAAGATCTGGACCGCGCCATCACCTGCGGCGGCGTCATGGTCCGCCCGGGCGACGCCCTCGTCGGCGACGACGAAGGCGTGATCGTGATCCCGCGCCACGTGGTGGACGCCGTGGCCGAGGCGGCGTACGTCAAGGAGCGCGAAGAAGCGTGGATCGAGAAGCGGATCCTGGCCGGCGCCCCGGTCGACGGCACCTACCCGATGAACGCCGAGACCCGCGCGGCGTACGAGGCGGAGGCGGGCGAAGGCTGAAGCGGGCTGCGGCGGGCGTCGCCCTTGCCGCGCCCTTGCCGCGCGCTCGCTGGGCGCTCAGGTCGCGGACCGCACGACCGCATCCGGCCAACCGAACGGCACGCCCTGCGCCCGCGCCCACGCCGCCACGGGCGTGATCCGTTCGCGCACGCGTGGGTCGCGCAGGAACGATTCGTGCGTGAACGCGCAGGCAGGGCGCGGCCCGCGTTCCCGCCAGGCGGACAGCGTGCCGACCGGATCCTGGTCGGACTCGAGTCGCGGCAGGCTCGGCAGGTACGCCAAGCCCGCCCCAGATCCAACCCCCGCATCGAACCAGGCACCGTCGTGCCGCAGCGCCCCGCGCGCTGCCGGGGGCAGAGCGTACGCCTCCGCGCGGTCGTCGTCCGGCGCGAGCAGGCCGACGATCCCGTGCGGCGCGTCCCGCCAGGCGCGCAGCACCTCGCCTCGTCCCAGGAACCGGTGCACCCGCGGCATCCGGTCCAGCGACGCCGGTCCGGCGAAGCGGAGCACGTTCCCGACGATCCGGTCGTGATCGCGCACGGCGTCGCGCACTCGGGCGCCGCCGCGGCCGTAGCGCACCGACGCGTTCCGGCCGTGGAAGCCGAACCGCAACCACGACGCCTCCGCGGCGAGGGCGGGCGCGAACCGGTCGGGCACCCGCTCGATCGGTCCTTCGGGCCCCTCGGCGAACAGATACAGGCTCACGGTCGCGCCGGTGCGGCGGTGCAGGTCGCGCAGGAACGCCAGCTCGGGCTGCACGAACGGATCGGCCCCAGGGCAGCCCGGCCGGTCGGGCGCCGCGTCGGCCGCCCGTAGCAGCGTGGCCAGCACGTCGTCGACGCTCAGGTGCACGAACGACGGGAGCGACCCCGCGGCGACCGTGCGGCCGCCGGTCAGTCCAGGAAGATCGGGCTCGCCCACGCCGCCTGCCCGTCGGCCTGCAGCATCCGCAGGTAGAGGAACCCGCCCTCCTCGCGGGCGGGAGCGTACCGCTCCTCGTGCGTCAGGGACCACTCCCGTTCCGGCGCGGCGCGCTGGATCACCAGCGCGGGCGCGGACAGGCCGCCGGCGAACCGTCCCACGCTGCGGGCCGCCAGTTCCGGCAGCCCGACGCGGATCGTGCCCGCTTCGCTGCGGACCTCGATCTCCGTGTCCGCGTCGCCGCTGATCACCAGGTGCATCGTCTGCGGCCCGCCGGAGGCGTGGTGCGTGCCGCCCCGGTCGCCGGACGGGACCGATCGCGCGTGCGCGCGCCAGGCGGCGTGCTCCTCGTCCCAGCTCTGGAGCGCTTCGGTCGGTTCCGCGTCGGCGTTTCCGTGCCCGGCGTAACGGAAGTAGGGGGTGACGGCTTCGATCCGGCCGCCGTGCACGCGGGTCTCGACGTTCCAGCGGGAGAGGGTGCCGTGCCGGCCCCAGCCGGTCTCGATCCGGACGGCGTGCCGGCCCGGCACGAAGGTCGACGACCGCTCCGGCAGCGGCAGCGGTCGCACCCGCCAGCCGGTCCGGTCGCCCGTGATCAGGTCCCAGCCCACGATCGCGTCCGTCCCCTGCACCTGCAGGCGCAGGTCCATCGCGTCGCGGCGGGGAATGGCGGCCCCGATGCCGGTGTCGTCCAGAGCGACCTCCATGCCGACGTTCGGTCCGGTCGAGGCGATGGTGCGGCGGGCCCGCAGCGCGGCGACGATCGCGTCGCGCGAGGTGTCGTGCGTCAGCAGCCCCACGCGTCCGTGCCCGTAGTGGCCGGGGTAACCGTCGTGCGTGTCGGTGCCCGCCTGGAAGCCGAAGCGGTGGCCCGCCACCAGGCCGGCGCGCGCGGTCGAAGCGCCCTGGCGGAAGCCCATGTTCTCGCCGTACGGGCGGATCGCGTCGTCCGCTTCGGACGATCCGTGGCTCGAGAAGATCTCGAGCACCGGGGAGCGAGCGGGATCGAACGATCCCCAGTCGATGCCGCGCCAGCCGGTGGCGTAGCCGATGTGGTGGGGCATCACCAGCGGATCCACGCCCGCCTCGCGCAGCGCGCGCTCCAGCAGCTCCGGGGTCTCGGCGTCCAGCAGCGGCAGGGCGTCGCTGGCCGCGTACGCGTTGTGATCGCCGTAGCGCATCGAGTGCCACTCGTAACTGGGCAGCGTGGCGACGGTGCCGCGGGCGTGCGCCTCGTTCACGATGCGGGTGAGCTCCGGCCAGAACAGGCGGTTCTTGGCGAAGCCGCCGAAGTGCTTGAGCATGGTGGCGTCGTTGCCTTCCAGGTCGGTGGGGATGTCCGGCCAGAAGGCGTGCCCGGTGATGCTGCAGGCGTCCAGGTGCGCCGCCGCGTTGGCGACGGCGCGCCCTGCGGTGCCGAAGCCGTAGCTGACGGCGCAGTGCGCGTGCAGGTCGGCCCAGATCCAGCGCATGCCGACCCCGCTCAGACGCCGCTGAAGACGGAGAAGCCGCCGTCGATCGGCACCACCGTGCCGGTCACGAAGCGGCTGGCGTCGCTCAGCAGCCAGAGCAGGGCGCCCAGCAGCTCGTCCGGCTCACCGAAGCGGCCCATCGGCGTATTATGGACGATCAGCTGGCCGCGCTCGGTGAGGCTGCCGTCGTCGTTCAGCAGAAGCGCCCGGTTCTGCTCGGCCACGAAGAAGCCGGGCGCGATGGCGTTGACGCGCAGGCCCTCGCCGTGCTGCTTGGCGAGGGTGGTGGCCAGCCAGCGGGTGAGGTTGTCGACCGCCGCCTTCGCCGCCGAGTAGCCGGCCACGCGCGTGACCGCCAGCATCGACGCCATCGACGACACGTTCACGATCGCGCCAGCGCCGCGCTCGATCATGACCGGCGCGAACGCCTGCGTCGGCAGGAACGTCCCGAAGAAGTTGAGGTCCATCACGCCGCGCATCGCTTCGGGTTGCAGGTCGGGCAGCGACTGGTCCGGCGACAGGGTGGCGCCCGGTTGGTTGCCGCCGGCCCCGTTCACCAGCAGGTCGATCCGGCCCCACTCCGACATCACGCGTTCACGGACCTCCTCCAGCGAGGCGACGTCCAGCACGTCGGCGGGGGTGGCCAGCGCTTCGCCCCCGATGCCGCGCACGGAGGCGGCGACCTCCTCGGCCCTCTCGGCGCGGCGACCCAGCACCGCCACGCGCGCGCCGGCGGCGCCCAGACCGTGTGCCATGACGGTGCCCAGCACGCCGGTCCCGCCGGTCAGGACGCACACCTTGCCGTCCAGGCGGAAGTCGGGGCGGTAGCGGTCGGCGTCGTGGTTCGGGGTGGTGGTCATGGCATCATCCTTTCGTGCCGTCCCCATCGGGACGGGAGGCGTCTTGGTGGGCGGCGTCTCGATGGGCGGCGTCGGGCGTCGCGGCTTCGGGACCGACCGGTGCGAAGCGGAACATGCCGTACTGCGCGTCGCCCAGCGTATCGTCGCCGGTCTCGCGCACGATCCGCCACATGCGGGCGGCCAGCTCGCGCAGCAACCCGGCGTGGCCGGGATCATTGGCGAGGTTGACCCGCTCGTGCGGGTCGCCCTCCAGATCGTACAGTTCGTCCTCGGCGAAGCCGTTGAACACGTACTTGTAGCGGTCGTGCCAGACGATGCGTTGGGCGTAGCCCAGGCGCTGACCGTGGAACTCGGCGAAGGCGACCGGATCGCCCTCCGGCCGTTCGCCCCGTAGGTACGGCCCCAGGTCGCGGCCGTGCCCGCCGAACTCGTGGTCCAGCAGGTGCCGCATCAGGGTGCGCCCCAGGTCGATCAGGCCGACCGGCTCGTCGACCGTGATGCCGGGCCGGATTCCCGGCCCGCGCACGATCAGGGGCACGCGGTACGCCTCCTCGAACGCCGGCACGCCCTTCAGGAACAGGCCGTGCGCGCCCAGGTAGTCGCCGTGATCGGAGGTGAACACCACGACCGTGTCCTCCTCCTGCCCGGTGTCGCGCACGGCGTCCAGCAGGCGCCCGACCTGGTCGTCGATGCCGGCGCAGGCGGCCAGGTAGCAGGCGATCGCTTGGCGCACCTCGGTCTCGCTCAGGTCGCGCCAGGTCTCGCGGATGCGGCGGTAGACGGCCGGCTTGTCGGTCATCGGGTCGCCATACGATTCTGGCAGCGGCACCCGGTCCAGGTCGATCCGGTCGTACAGCTCGCGCGGGACCAGGTACGGATCGTGGGGCGCTTCGGTGGCGACCACCAGCGCCCACGGTCGGTCCGGATCGCTCGCGGCGCGCTGGACGAAGTCGACGCCGCGGCCGGCCAGGTAGCTCTCGCGCGTCGCGTCCGCAGGTTCGTCCGTGACGCCGGCCAGCAGGAACTCCTTGTACCCGTCCTGCCTCACCGCGATGCGGGGATCCAGCGGTCCGTCGTGGCTCTGCACGCCGGTCAGGCGCAGGTCGGTCTCGTACTCGTCCAGGCCGAACGCCTCCAGCCGCTCGCTGCGCTCGACGTGCCACTTGCCGACGTAGCCGGTGCGGTAGCCGGCGTCGCGCAAGGTCCGCGTCCAGAACGGCAGTCCGTCCACCAGCTCGGCACGCTGCGGCGGTACCGCGTGGGTCACGTCGGTCATGCCGTGCGCGTGCGGCAGCAGGCCGGTGAACAGACTGGCGCGGGTGGGCGAGCAGATCGGGTTGGGCGCGTACGCCCGGCGAAAGGCGGTTCCTTCGGCCGCCAGCGACTCCAGGTGCGGGGTGGGGCACGGCCCTCCGGGCAGCACGGTGTCGGCCCGCTGCTGGTCGGTGATGATCAGCAGCAGGTTCGGCGGTCGCTTCGGTCGCGTCATGCGTGGCTCCCTTCATGCGGGGCGAGGATCGGTCGGGCCCGTACGGCCAGCCAGGCGGCCTGCGCGATCATCGCCAACGTCATGCCGATCACGCCCACGTACAGGCCGGGCACGCCGCCCCAGACGATGCCGAACGCGAAGCTGGCGGTAGCCACCAGCAGGAACGCCAGCACCGACTCGAAGATGCCGCGGGTGCGCTCGCCGTACATGATGGCGCCCTGGTACCAGCTGTGCAGCACGCGCAGGCCGGGCATGGCCACCGCCAACCACAGGCCGGCGACCGCCAGGTCGGCCAGGCGCGGCGACAGGCCGGCGACGCGTTCGAACCAGAAGCCCGCCGCCGGGGTCGCCGAGATCGCCACCACCAGCGCCGTGATGCCGGCCACCAGGCCCCAGGTGAAGCGCCGCAGGACCCGCACGGCGTTCGGTCTGCGCAGCAGGCTGATCACCACCTCGGTGTACGCCCAGCCGGGGCTCTGCAAGATCATCAGGAACCCGAACAGGACCGGCCACACCGCCAACGAGTCGATCGCCAGCGGCATGCGCGCCAGCACCACCGTCACCAGCGTCTGCACGAACATCGTCAGCAGCGTCAGCGTCACCAGCGGCACGTAGAACGCCGTGAAGCGTCGCGGGGTGAGGGGCCGCTCCGGCTCCGGCCCGTCCGGCAGGTGGCGTCGGATCACCGAGGCGGCGCGGAAGCGGGTGTACGTCATCTCGCTCAGCACGCCCAGGATGATGGCGGCGGCGGCAAGGTGCGCGCCGGGCAGGACCTGCGTCCACGCCCCGATCGCCAGCACCGTGCCGGCGACGCCCAGGCGCACGAACGTCCCCAGGATCACGATCTTGGCGCGCCCGTAGCGGATCATCACCCCCTGCAGGAAGCGCCGGTGGCCGGTGCCCAGCGACCACGGCACCATGATCAGCAGCGTGAGGCGGGCCACGTCGGCCACCTCGCTGGGAACGCCCATCCACTGCCGCACCACCACGTCGTACGCCGGCGTGAAGGCAATCAGGAAGTGGACCGTGACCAACGCCGCAAGCACGCGGGCCGCGTAGCGTGCCAGGCGCCGGTAGGTGGCGCCGTCGCGCGCCAGCGCGGTCGAGGTGGGCAGCAGCACGGTCGACGGCGACTGGATCAGGATCGAGATGGCGAAGGCGACGCCCCAGGCGGCCAGCTGGATCTCCGGCGCCGGCATGCGGGCCACCACCGCGGTGACCAGCACCTGCTCGATCGTCATGAAGAACCAACCGCCGGCCAGCGGCCACCACTGGCGGACCACGTCCAGGTAGGTCAGCGACCGTTCGTCGTCGGGAGCTACGGCGGCGTCCGTGCCGGTCGCGTGACCTTCACGGACGCCTTCGGACGTAGGCTCCTCGGGATCGTCAGACACGGACGCCGAACCTGTCCAGCGCGTCGTCCCGCAGGGCCGTGCCGGCGCCCGGTCGCTCGGGGCGCACGAAGGCGCCGTCGCGGACGGTGGCCGGTTCGACGAAGCAGTCCCGCATCCAGGGGATGTGCTCCAGCAGGGTGCAGGCGGGATGGGCCCAGGCCAGGTGCAGGTGCACCTGCATCATGTCGCCGATGTGGGGCACCACCGGTTTGCGGTGGGCGTGCGCCAGGTCGGCCACCAACCACCATTCGCTCACGCCCGCCAGCCGCACCGCGTCGGCCTGCACGTAGTGCACCGCGTCGGCGGCCAGGAAGTCGCGGAACGCGTCGATCGTGTACAGCTGTTCGCCCAGCGCGATCGGGGTGCTCAGGGTCCGCGCCAGCTTGGCGTGCCCGGGAAGGTCGTCGTACCAGATCGGTTCCTCCAGCCAGGCCACGTCGTGATCCACCAGGTGGCGGCCGACCTCCAGCGCGCGGGCCAGGTCCCAGGCGCCGTTGGCGTCGACCATTAGGCGTGCGCCGTCCGGCAGCACCGCCCGCACGGCGGCGACGCGCCGCAGGTCGCGGGCGGGGTCCTCGCTGCCGACCTTGATCTTGACGGCGCGGTAGCCCTGGTCCATGCGGGCGCGGGACTCGTCCACCAACTTCCGGTCGCTGCGGTCCAACCAGCCGCCGTCGGTGTCGTACGCCTCCAGGCGCGTGTCGGCCGCGCCGCCCAGCAGCCGCCAGAGCGGTTCCTCGGCCGCTTGCGCCTTGAGGTCCCAGAGCGCCACGTCGACCGCGGCCAGCGCCAGGTGCGTCAACCCGGCGCGCCCGACCCACTGGATCGGCGACGCGCGGTGCAGCCGCTGCCACAGGGCGCGCACCTCGCGCGGGTCCTGGCCCTCCAGCAGGGGGCCGTAGCCGTCGCGGATCACCTGCACGATGGCGCGATCGGTCGCCAGGTGCGCGTGCGTGCCGGTGTAGCCGGTGCCGACGCGTCCGTCGTCGGTGCGGATGCGCACGCCCGGCGCGCCCCAATGCTGGATGGCGTGGCTGCCGTCGGCGATGCCGTCGCCACTGACGGGGACGTGGAGCAGGAACGGTTCGACGGCCGTGATCTTCACGTGGGGACCTCGATGCGTGGAGGGCGGGGAGTGGGCGGGAAGAGAGTCGGCGCTCGACCTCAGTGCTTGACCTCAGCGCTTGACCTTGTCGAACTCCCACCCGTTCTCTGCGCAGATGGTCTTCACGTGGGACTCCCAGGTGGGCTCCTCCGTGGGGCGACCACCGGGGAAACAGTCCACCACCAGGTAGCGCAGCGGTTCGTTCCCGACGCAGGGAACGCGGTGCAGCGTGCCGGGCGGGATGCGCACCAGGTGGCCGGGCCGCAGGTCGCCCTGGTATTCGGCGTCGGGTCCGATCTCGAGCCGGCCGTGGCCGGAGAGGACGTAGAACACCTGTTCGGTGTCGTCGTGCTTGTGCAGGGGCGGCGACTCGCCCGGTTCCATCACGGTGACGAACGACTCGCTGGTGGTGGCGTCGGCACGGTCCATCACCAGGTGGTTGGCGTGGGTGGGAAACCGGTAGCGGATGGTGTCGGCGTCGTCGGTCGAGAACACGTAGGTCATGCGCTGCTTCCTCCTTCGGCGCGGAACGCGCTCAGGTCGGGCCCGGGCTCGGGCAACGGAATGGGGACGGCGTCTTCGGTGCGGACCATCCAGCGCAGCAGGTGCGCCCGCATCTCGGCCACCACGCCGGCGTGGGCGGGATCGGCGGCCAGGTTGCGGAGTTCGCCGGGATCGTCGTCGTGATCGTACAGTTCGTCCAGATCGCCGCTCGGGTCGGTGACGTACGCCCAACGGCGGGTGCGGACCAGCTTGCGGCGGCCCTCCGCTTCGCGCCAGCGCAGGGTGGCCTTCGACGCCGCTAGACCGTGCGCCTCCGGCAGGCGCTCCAGGTCGGCCACGGTGCAGGGCGGGCCGCCGGCGCCGTACTCGGACACGGTCGCCTCCCGCTCGGGCGCGTCGCTGGACACGTCCGTGACGGTCGGCAGCGGCTGGCCGTGCATCTCCGGCGGGACCGGCAACCCCTGCAACCGCAGCACCGTCGGGACCAGGTCGACCAGGTTCACCGGCGAACCGTCGCGCGCGCCCTCCGGCACGCGCCCAGGCCACGACACGATCAGCGGCACGCGCACCAGCGCGTCGTGGAAGGCGCCGCCCTTGCGGGTCATGCCGTGCTCGCCGGCGTAGTCGCCGTGATCGGAACAGAACGCCACGATGGTGTCCTCGCGCAGGCCGGTCCGCTCCAGCGCGTCGAGGATGCGGCACACCCCGTCGTCCACGAACCGCACCATGGCGTGGTAGACGGCGATCAGCTGGCGACGGTCGGCCTCGCTGGCATCGCTGATGTCCAGGATGCGGCGCAGCACGCGGATCCGTTCCGGCACTGCGGGGTCGTCGGCGTCGGGCAGGGGCGGCAGCGAGACCGACACGGGCGGCACCGTCTCCGCCCAGGCGCGCGGTACCTCG
>JBBDSD010000108.1:0-9862 GCA_040905065.1 Trueperaceae bacterium
TGGACGCTACGCGGGGCGTGGCGCTGGGTGCGGTCGTCCGGCCGAAGCGGATCGTCACGTTGGGACTCCCGAAGACGGGGCTCGCCTCGCCGACGGTCGACCTCAGCGACGTCTGGCTGGCGGACGTAGGCCTCCCGGCCGAGGCGATCCGTCGGGCCGGCGTCGAGCGCTACCTCGATCCGTTCCGCAGCGGCTCAGCGGTCGAGATGCGATGTCGCGGGTTCGGTGCCACGCGCTGCCGGGACCGTGCGCTGCGCGCCGGTCCCTCGAGGTGAGCGTCCCCCCGGTCCGTCGTGCAGGACCCGCGACGCCCACACCAGACGCTGCAGCGCCGTGACGGCGACCAAGACGGCAGTGACGGCGAACAGGAACGGCAATCGCTCGGGCAGGAGCAGGAAGAGCATGAAGAGAAGGAACGTTTCCGTTCCCTCGATCAGGCCGGTCGGAGGCGCGACCGTCGGGGCGTAGGGCGGCGCATCGGCGCGACGCTGGCGCGCTTCGAGCGTCGCGGCCAGCAGCAGCCAACTCGCGCCGTTCACGTAGAAGCTGGCCAGCATCGCCGCCAACGCGATCCAGACGCCTTCGCTGGGATGCGCGTAGGCGAGCCCGATGGGAAGCAGCGCGTAGACGACGTGATCGGCCAGCCGATCCCAGTAGCTGCCCAGGTCGGACGAACGACCCCTCGTGCGCGCGACCTCGCCGTCCAGCGCGTCGAGAACCCGGTTCGCGATCCACGCAGCGGTGGCGACCCCCAGGCGTCCGTCGAACGCGGCCGCGATGGCGATCACGCTCGCCACCAGCCCCGCGAGCGTGAACGTCCAGACCGGCACGCCGCGAAGGCGATGGACCGTTGCGCGGAGCGCCCTGCGTTGTAGTGGTCGTAGCCGATCGTCCAGCATGATTCCTCCTACGGCGCGCACGGTGGGACCGACGCCGCCTATGCCGCACCGACCATGCCACGGCCGCAGCGGCGCAGGCGCCGCCGGCACGACGCGACCGAACGAAAGGATCTCGCACCTCGGGGAGGCCGCGCGTTCACGTCTTGACGGCGGAGTCGCCGACGAGCGCGTAGCGTTACGAGCGTGCACGGCATGGATGCGGGTCGAGGTACCCGCATGGTGCGGGCCCGAGGTCGGCGGCGTGCGGGATGGAGCGGGGTGCGACCGAGATGGTAGCGCGAGGGACCAAGAACCCACAGGCGTACGACGTGATCGTGCTCGGTGCCGGTGCCGGGGGCCTGACGGTCGCCGTGGGCGCGGCGAAGGTCGGCAAGCGGGTCGCCTTGATCGAGCGGGGGCCGATCGGAGGCGACTGCACGAACGTCGGGTGCGTTCCCTCCAAGACCCTGATCCATCTGGCGGCGCACGGCGCGGATTGCTCGCCCGCAACGATCCTGGAACGGGTTCGGGAGCGACGGGACCGGTTGCGTGCCGACGAGGAGGCTTGGATCGACGGCCTGGACGCGGTCGACGTGATCCGCGGCAGCGCCCACTTCGCGTCCGCGCGCGAGGTCGAGGTGACGACGGCGTCCGGCCGGACGGACCGGCTGCGGGCCGGCACGATCGTGATCGCGACCGGCTCGAGGCCGTCGCGCCTGCACGTCGACGGGCTTCCCGCTTCGCGCACGCTGACGAACGAGTCCCTGTTCGAGTTGACCGACGTGCCTCGGCATCTGGTGGTCGTGGGAGCGGGCGCGGTCGGCACGGAGATGGCGTTCGCGTTCCGCAGCCTCGGCTGCCACGTCACCGTCGTGCAGCGTTCCGGTCGCGTCCTGACCGGCTTCGATCCGCATGCGGGCGACGCGATCGCGGGGCGCATGCGCGACGCGGGGATCGACGTTCGCCTGGGCGCCGTGCCCCAGCGCTTCGACGAGACCGACCGAACCTTGACGATCGCCCGCGAAGACGGCCTGCACGGGCTACACGACGTCGACGCCGTGCTGCTCGCGGTCGGGCGCCGACCCAACGTGGACGCCGGTCTCGAAGCGGCAGGCGTGCGGTACGACGCGAGCGGCATCCCGACCGACACCGTAGGACGCACGAACGTGCGCGGCGTTCGCGCGGTCGGGGACGTCGTGGCGGGATCGGCGGCCACGCACGATGCGAACGCGGCGGGTCGTCGCGTCGTGCGCAGCATCGCCCTGCCGTGGCTGCCGGCGGGCGCGGCTCCGGTGCGGCCGAGGTCGGTGTTCGCCGATCCGGAGGTCGCTGCCGTCGGTCCGTCCGAGGAGGACCTGGCGGCACGGTACGCTCCGGAGCTGCTCGTGACGATGCACGTGGACCTGCGCGACACCGATCGTGGCTACACGATGGGTCTCGATGTCGGGTTCGTGCGCCTGACGGCGCTGCGCCTGTCGGGACGCCTGGTGGCCGCGACGATCGTGGCGCCGGGAGCGGGCGAGATGATCTCGCTCCTGACCTGGGCGCTGCAGCGCCGCGTCCGGCTCTGGTCGCTCACGGGCCTAGTGTTCCCCTACCCGGTCCTCTCCGACGCGATCAAGAAGGGAGCGGACGCGTTCGCGTTCGGTACGCTCCCCCGGATCGCGAGCGACGCGAAGACCTACGCCCGGCACCGCTGGCGCCGTCCCCGCACCTCCAGAGACCTCGGTCGATGAGGCGGATCGCCTGGCGCTACGTCGTGCCTTCGGTCTGGCTCGCTCTGCTCGCCGCGTACCTGCTCACCGCGTGGGGAGCGGGACTGTCGCCGTGGTCGGATGCGCCGCTCCGCGCCGCGTTCGCTTGGCTGGACGGCAATCCGTGGGCGCCGCTGGCGTTCGTGGCGATCTATGCGCTGCGCCCTCTGCTGTTCCTGTCCGCGACGCTTCTCTCCATCGCCGCCGGGGCAGCGTTCGGAGTGGGGCTCGGCTTGGTCGTGACCGTGATCGGCGCGACCAGCGGTGCTGCGTTGGCGTACGCCTTGGGGGCGTGGGCGGGACGCGGCGTGCCGCGAGGCTTCCTGGACGGACGCTGGTCGCGCTGGACGCGCCGCATTCGGACGGCCACCTTCGAATCGGTGTTCCTGATGCGCTTGGCGTTCGTGCCGTACGACGTCGTCAACTACGGGGCCGGTGCCGCCCGCGCCCGCTTCCTGGAGTTCTTCGCCGCGACCGTGCTCGGCTCCGCTCCTGGCACGCTGACCTTCGTGCTGGCGGGGGCGAGCACGGGAGGCTTGGCGCGTCCCACCTTCGACGTGCGCCTGTTCCTAGCCTCCCTCGCGCTGTTCGCCGTGAGCGTGACGATCGCGCGCCTGCTGCGGCGCCGGGCGCGGCACCAAGCGACGTCCGACGCCGCGACGACCGGTCGCGACGTGCCGAGCGAGCGTACCCCCGCGGACGCGTGACGATCGCGCAGTGCGTCGGGAGCATCGCCCGCGCTTCCGGGTCGTGCGGTCAGACCGTCTTGACCACCGCCTCTTCCAGCGTCTCCATCAGGCTTTCGAACGGGTCGACGAACTTGGCGACCCCCTCGTCCTCCAGGCGGGCGGTGACGGCGTCCAGGTCGATGCCCAGCTCGGCCAGGTCGGCCAGCCGTCCGCGCGACGCATCGACGTCCTGCGTGATCCGTTCGGCCGGGTCGCCCTGCTCCCGGTACGCCTCCAGGGTCGGCACGGGCAGGGTGGTGACGGTGTCCGGACCGATCAGCGGATCGACGTACTTGGTGGGCAGGTCGTCGGGGTTCTTGGTGCCGGTCGAGGCCCACAGCAGCCGTTGCGGGCGGGCGCCGGCCTCGGTCAGGTGGCGCCAGCGATCGCCGTCGGTCGCGGCCTGCCACTCCGCGTACGCGAGCTTGGCGTTGTCGACCGCGATGCGGCCCTTGAGCCGAGTGGCGCGCGGGGCCAGCTCGCCGCCTCGCGAGGCGACGTCGTCGAGCAGGGCGTCCAGCGCCACGTCGATGCGGCTCAGGAAGAAGCTGGCGACGGAGGCCACGTCCGGCCGGTCGCCGTTGGCGACGCGGGCCTCCATGGCGGCCAGGTACGCCTCGTGCACCTCGCGGTAGCGGTCCAGGCCGAACAGCAGGGTGACGTTGACGGGGATGCCGCGGGTCAGCAGGTGCTGGATGGCGGGCACGCCCTCGGCAGTGCCGGGCACCTTGATGAAGACGTTGGGGCGATCCACGCGGGCGAACAGGTGCTCCGCTTCGGCGATCGTGCCGTCGGTGTCGTGCGCCAGCAGCGGCGAAACCTCGAGCGAGACCCAGCCGTAGCGGCCGCCGCTGGCGTCCCACTGCGGCCGGAACAGGTCGGCAGCGCGACCGATGTCGTCGACGACCAGCGCCTCGTACAGCGCCGGTACGTCCAGACCGTCGCTCACCAGTGTCGCGATCTGCTGGTGGTAATCGTTGGTCTCGGCGATCGACTTCTGGAAGATGGCGGGGTTGCTGGTCACGCCACGCACGGCGTCGCGGTCGATGAACGCCTGCAGGGTGCCGTCGTCCAGCCAGCTGCGGCGGATTTCGTCGACGTAGACCGATTGGCCCAGGTCGGGCAGTCGTGCGAGCGGGTTCTTCATGCGTTCCTCCCAAGGGTGGCGTCGCGGCGCTCGGCCGCGCTCGCCTGCGTTCGTAGGGTAGCGGACCCGGCGGCGTCGAGTGCGTCCGCCGGACGTCGGGACGGGGCGTCGCTCGTCGTCTCGTGATCGTGCATCGCATCGTCGCGCCGGTCGGCGCGGCCGGTCAGGGCCGGCGCGGCGTGCGGTGCGGTGCCGCGCGTGTCGGCCGGACCGTCCCAGAACGGGGCTCCGTGCGATTCCTCGTCGGACGTCGGTTCGGAGATTCGGGTCGCGGCGACCTGTGCGCGGTCCAGCGCCCGGCGATGCCTGCGGCGTTCGCGGTACGCCCGCATCGTGGCGCGCAACGTGATGGCGCCGCCCAGCGCGACCGGGAGCGCGGCCGCCAGCGCGTTCCACTGGAAGCGGACCCACTCGGCGCCGAGAAGCGTGACCCCAGAGCCGATCAGCAGCAGCAGGAACGGCGAGGCCGGACGTTCGGCCGGATCGTGGGCGTCGTACGGCGTCATGGGGCGGGCGTCATGCGGCGGACTCGACGTCGCGTGCCTGAGCGGCCGGGTCGGGCGTGGCGGGCGTGGCGGGCGTGGCGACGGCGTGGACGTCGATCACGATGCGGGGCTCACCGACGCGTTGCAGCACGCGCAGGTCGCGGATGCAGCCGTCCAGCTCGCCATCGCCGTCGGAGTCGTCGCGGATCAGGCCCAGGCCCGGCGCCACGTCGCGGATGCGGTGCCGCCCCAGCGTGCGGGCGTACGCCCGGTCCGGTTGAAGCACGTCCAGCAGGGGCTTGATGGCGCCGTACTTGCCGTCGGCGTCCAGCAGGCTGCGCTTCGGCCGGTGCAGCACGATCGTGACGTCGCAGCGCTCCAGAGGCGCGTCCGGCAGGGACGGACGCAGTCCGGAGCGGGCCAGCATCAGCAACGTGTCGCGCAGCCGCCGGTAGTCCTGCGCGTGCATGCGGATCAACCGGTTGGCGCCGGGCAGCAGCACGTCGTCGATGGTGAGGGTCCAGTGCGCCGCGGTCATGCAGGTCACGATACCGGTCCGCACGGTGCCGGGCGTACACTGCGCGGATGACGTCACGCTCCGACGCGAACGAGGGGAACCGAACCGCTCCGGGCGGACGGTGGGCGAAGTTCGCCGCGTTGCGCGATCGCCGCTTCCTCCTTCGGCTGCCGCAGTACCTGGCCGGCTTGGTGGCGTTGGCGGCCGGCCTGGCGGTGATGCTGGACGCCGGCGTCGGGGTGGGACCGTGGGCGGTGTTCCACGAAGGGATCGCGGTGAGGACGCCCCTGACCTTCGGTACGGCGCTGATCGTGGTGGGCATCGTGGTGCAAGCGTTCGCCTGGGCGGCCGGCGAGCGACCGGGTCCCGGCACCTTCCTGAACATGGTGCTGGTGGGGCCGGTCGTCGATCTGTTCCTGTTCTCTGGGTGGGTTCCGGTGCAGACCTCGCTGCTTCCCGGCCTGCTCCAGGCGCTGCTGGGCGTGCTGCTGGTCGGGTTCGGGTCCGGCCTGTACATCACCGCCCGCTTCGGGGCGGGACCGCGCGACGGCTTCGTGCTGGCGGCCAGTCGCGTGACCGGCGCGTCGGTGCGGCGGACGCGGACGGTGCTGGAGGTCGTGGTGCTGTTGATCGGGGCGCTGCTGGGCGGCACCGTCGGGATCGGTACCGCGCTGTTCGCGTTGCTGATCGGACCGGCGATGCAGACCGCGATCCGGCTGTTCAGCCGGGCTCCGGTTCGGGGGGCGACCGCCGGGGATTGAGGTGACGCCGTGGGGTGCGTCGCGCGCCGCGGTCGGGGCGGTACCCTTGCACCGAAGGAGACCCCATGAGCAAGATCCTCGAACGCCTCGAGACGCTCGCCGCCCTGGACGGCGTGTCCGGCCAGGAACGATCGGTGGTGGCGCACCTGCAGCGCGAGCTGACGCCGATCTGCGACGAGGTGACGATCGACGCGGTCGGCAACCTGTACGCCGTCCAGCGCGGCGCGGTGGACGGACCGACCGTGATGGTCGCCGCGCACACCGACGAGATCGGGCTGATCGTCAAGAGCGTCGAACCGACCGGCTTCCTGCGGTTCGAGAAGGTCGGCGGCGTGATCGACGCCCTGCTGGCCGCCCGGCTGGTGCGCGTGAACGGCCACCTGGGCGTGATCGGCATGAAGCCCGGGCACTACCAGTCGGCCGACGAGCAACGCAGCGTCCGGCCCCATACCGAGATGTACGTCGACATCGGCGCCGCCTCCGCCGAGCGGGTGGCGGAGCTCGGCATCGAGCCCGGCGACCCGATCGCCTTCGTCAGCGAGGTGGTCACGTTCGGGCACGACGCGCCGCTGGTGGCCGGCAAGGCGATCGACGATCGGCTCGGCTGCGCCGTTCTGTGGGAGGTGCTGGAGGCGGGCCCCCCTCCCGCCGGTACGTTCGTGGCCGCCTTCACCAGTCAGGAGGAGGTCGGCCTGAAGGGCGCCGGCATCGCTGGTGAGCGGATCCGATCCGACCTGGGCCTGGCGCTGGACACCATGCCGTCCGGCGACACGCCCGACATGGACTTCGCCCGCGACCTGAACGTCGCCATCGGCGCCGGCCCGGCGTTGCAGGTGCTGGCCGGGCCGGGCGGCAAGGGGTTCCTGCTTCCGCCCGCCGTGAAGACGTACCTGAAGCGCACCGCGGCGCACGCCGGCGTGCCGCTGCAGCTGAACGCCTTCACCGGCGGCAACAACGACGCCGCCACCATCGCCTGGTCCGGGACCGGTGTGCCGGCCGCGTCGATCTGCCTGCCGCGCCGCTACTCCCACTCGCCGATGGAGGTCGCCGACCTGCGCGACGCCGACGGCGCCAACCGGCTGCTGCGCGCGGTGGTGGACGGCATGGACGACCTTCCCAGCTTCGACTTCTTGAGCTGACGAGGGACGACCCCACCGGGTGCGCAGCGCCGCACGGGCACGGCGTTCGCGACGACGCTGCGCGCCCGCGACCGAGGAGGACCGCATGCGCTACGACGGAGCCCGCACCATCCACGACACGCACGTCCATCACGGCTGGGACCGGTCGATCGCCCCTGTCGCCGAGGTGGATCCCGGAAGCGAGGTGCAGCTGCAGGTCCTCGACGCGTCCGGCGGGCAGTTGCACGCGGACGCCACCGTGCAGGACGTGGCCGACCTGGACTTCGCGCGGGTGAACCCCGTCACCGGCCCGGTGCACGTGCGCGGCGCCGAGCCGGGCGACGTGCTCGAGGTCCGCATCCTCGAGCTGGGCCGCTGCGACTGGGGCTGGACCGCGCTGATTCCCGGGTTCGGGCTGCTGGCCGACGAATTTCCGGAGCCGGAGCTCAAAATCTGGTCGTTCGACGACGCCATGCGCGAAGCGGTGTTCCGCGACGACGTGCGCATCCCGGTCCGTCCGTTCCCCGGCACGATCGGCGTCGCGCCGGCCGAACCCGGCCTGCACAGCATCGTCCCGCCGCGAGCCTGCGGCGGCAACATGGACGTGCGGCACCTGGTCGCCGGCAGCACGCTCTACCTGCCGGTCCAGGTCGAGGGCGCGCTCTTCTCGGCCGGCGACACGCACGCTGCGCAGGGCGACGGCGAGGTGTGCGGCACGGCGATCGAGACGTCGCTGGACCTCACCGTCCGCCTGGACGTGCGGCGGGATCTGCGAATCCGGCAGCCGCAGTTCGACCTGCCCGGACCGCTGGGCAGCGAGGGGGACGCCGCCGGCTTCCGCGTCGCTACGGGCATCCACGAGGACCTGATGGAGGCGGCGCGGTTGGCGGTCCGCCACATGATCGAGGTGCTGGTCGAGGAACACGCGTTCTCCGAGACCGACGCCTACATGCTGTGCAGCGTGGCGGTCGACCTGAAGATCCACGAGCTGGTCGATGCGCCGAACTGGGTGGTCGGGGCCTTCCTGCCGAAGGGGATCTTCCGCCGTTGATCCAGATCCTGCTGCAGGTGGTGGTGCCCGCCTTCGTGGTGGTCGCTGCCGGTGCCGCATTGGGACGCGCCTTCCGCTTGGAGATGACGCCGATCAACCGTGTGGCGTTGTACGCCGCGGTACCGGCGCTGGTCTTCTCGGCCCTGGCCGATTCCGACGTAGCCTGGACCAGCGTGGGGCTGCTGCTGGGCGGCAACGCTGCCTACCTGGTGGCCATGGCGGGCGTGGCGTGGGTGGCGGGCCGGCTGGTGCCGCGCCGGGCGCGCCGGGGTCTGCTGGCGACCAGCCTGTTCGCGAACGCCGCCAACATCATGCTGCCGGTCACGCTGTTCGCGTTCGGGCACGACGGGCTGCAGCGCGCTCTGATCCTCTACGTCTGGTCGGCGGTGCTGATCTTCACGCTGGGACCGATCGTGCTGGGCGGCGGAAACGCCGCGGAGCGTGGCGGGCGGCTGCGGTTCCTGGCGGCGGTCGCCAAGCTGCCGGTCCTGTGGGCGGCCCTGGCGGGCGTGGCGGTGAACCTGATCGGCGCTTCGGTGCCGCTGGGGTTGATGCGGGGCGTGGACCTGCTGGGCGAGGCCGCCATCCCGTTGGTGCTGCTGACGCTGGGGCTGCAGATGCACCGCACCGGCGTGCGCGCCCCCAGCCTCACGAACCTGCTGGGCGCCGCGCTTCGCCTGGGCGTCGCGCCGGCGCTGGCGTACCTGGCGGCGTGGGCGATCGGCGCGCGCGGGGTGGATCTGGCGGTGCTGACGCTATTGGGCGCGATGCCGCCGGCGGTGAACAACTTCATGCTGGCGCTCGAGTTCGGCGGGGACGCCGAGGAGGTCGCCGGCACCGTCATCACCGCGACGTTCGCGTCGGTCGCCACGCTCACGGTGGTCCTGAGCCTGCTGCAGGGCGTGGTCTCGTAGCGCGCGAGCGGCGCGCCGGGCTCAGATCGCCCGTTCGCCGTTGTATGGCGCGTCGGTCGGATCGGCTCCCTCGACGCCGGTCGCGATCAGCATGTCGCCGTCGCGTTCCAGGCGGACGCGGGGCAGGGGACGCACCGCCGGCCCGGCGACCGCCCGTCCGGCACGATCGGGCGCGAACACGCTCAGGTGACAGCCGCAGGTGAGGCTGGGACCGTCGGCGCGGTGGTTGAAGGCGAAGGCGACCGCCTCGACGTCGCGGTTCAGGGTCACCAGGCAGCCCTGGTGGGTGCAGACGCGACTGAACGCCGCCAGGTGCAGCGGCGACGCGTCGGTGGCAGCGTCACCGGGCGCGTCGATCGTCAGGCCGCCCGGGACCGGGTCGGGCAGCCGGATCGCGAGGGAGGGCGCGAAGCGGTAGTCGAACGGCGCTTCGGCCCAGACTTCGTCGAACGCCGTCAGCGGCGCGATCGGTACCGCCGGCCCCGGCTCGAAGGTCGGGTCCGGGTCGG
>JBBDSD010000109.1:0-9843 GCA_040905065.1 Trueperaceae bacterium
CCCCCACGGCCCCCGCCCGCTGCAACGCCTCCAGCACGGCGGGACGCTGCGGCGCCAGCAGGTGCACGTCCACGCCGCCCGCTTCGCTGCGGCGGGCGGGATGGATCAGCAGCTCGCCGTTCTCGAACGGCACCGCCACGAAGCGGTCCGCCTCCGGAACGCCGGTCCCCAGGGCCGCCAGGACCGCGTCCACGCGCGGACCCTGCACGGTCACGGTGGCCAGCGTGCCGCTCAGGTCGTGGACCTCGACAGCGTCGAAGATCACATGGCGGCTCAGGTGCGCGGCGACGGCCGCGGCGGCGCCGTCCTCGACCGCTAGGTGCAGATCGTCCTTGCGGCGTTGCACCCGCGCCTCCCAGCGGGCGTGCCCCTTGACGTCCAGGAACAGCGTTCGCACGCTGCCGCCCGGCGGCGCGGTGCGTACGTCCGCGGCGGCCTGGCCGTGCAGGAAGTCGCTTCGGTCCGGTCCGGTCAGGCGCACCGCCCCGACCGCCGGGAGCGGCGCGACCACGGCGGACGCGTGCAACGCGGCCCAGGCGCCTCCGCCGGGGGCTCCGTCGCTGCGGAAGGAGGAGAGATCGGGTGGAACGGTCATCGACGGCGACGGTAGCAGGCGTCGTCGGCGAACGATGCATCCTCGCGACGATCAAGGCGCCCCCGACGCCCTACCGATCGTGTGCCGAGGCCGCGAGGTCGGTATCGTGCGGGCCATGACTCCCAGCGAGGTACGTTCCGACCCCTCCCCCTCCGAGCTGCTGACGCTCAAGAACCGACTCGTGCCGTTGGCGATGGAGCTGGGGCGTTGGGCGCGTCGCACGCGTCGCGCGGCCGCCGACGGGGACGAAGACCTGGGCGTGACGACCAAGCAGGGTCCCGGCGACCTGGTCACCTTTGCCGACGCCGAGGTGCAGCGTCGCCTGGTGGCGGCGCTCACGCAGCTGCTACCTGGAAGCGGGTTCGTGGGCGAGGAGGAAGGCCTCGACCGGGGGCGACCGGACGGGCCCACCTGGGTGATCGACCCGATCGACGGCACGCACAACTTCGTGCGGAACTACCCCGGTTTCTGCGTCTCCATCGCGCTGGTCGTCGGGTTCGAGCCGGTGCTGGGCGTGATCTACGACGCCGCCGAGGACGACGTCGTGTGGGCGGTGCGCGGCGAAGGGTGCTGGCGCGGCGTGCGCCGCCTGCGGTTCGGGCCGGAGACGACCGATCTTGCGCACGCGCTGGTGGCGACCAACGTGACCGGCGCGCAGGTCGGGCATCCGGGTCGGGAACGGTTCTTCACGGCGATGGCGGCCGGCGCGGCCGGCGTGCGCGCCAGCGGGTCGGCCTGCCGCGACTTCGTGCACCTGGTCGAGGGTCGCACCGACCTGTTCTGGCAGTTCGGGCTGTCGGCCTGGGACGTCGCGGCCGGCGCGCTGTTGGTGCGCGAAGCGGGCGGCGTGGCGCGGTTCGAGGGGGTCCCCCGCGACTGGGTGCGTGCCGGCGCGATCGACGCGTTCGCCGGGCGGCCCGAGCGGGTCGAGGACGCGGTGGCGCTGGCGCGCGAGCTGGGCGCGAGCCGGGACGCGACGTAGGGCGCGACGTCGTGCCCTACGCTCAGAGATCGATGAGCGTGAAGCCGTACGCGTTCACGACGCGCACGCCCTCCGGCGTGCGGTATTCGCGTGGCGCGTTGGCACCGCTCAGGTGCACGTGGCCGTGCACGTGCAGGCGGGGCCGCCACCAACGGTGGATGCGGTTGAAGGCCGGGATGCCCCGGTGGGGTCGGTCGCTGCCGGCGTGCGGCCCCAGGGGCGGTGCGTGCGTGAGCAGCACGTCCAACGCACGTCCGCGGCGGGCACGGTGAAAAGCGAAGCGGGGCGCTAGCTGCAACGCGAACCGTTCCATCTCGTGCTCGGCGTACTGATGCGGTCCCGGGCGGTAGCGGGCGCTGCCCTCGATGCCCGCGACCGTCACGCCGCCGATGCGGACCACGCGCCGGTGCACGTCGATGCAGCCGCCCGGCCCTACCGGGGTTCCGTCGTACGGGTCCCGCACGTAGCCGTTCGCGTGGTTGCCGAAGACGTACAGCGGGGGCACCGTGAGGCGGGTGGCGACGAACTCGAGCACCTCGCCCGGCATGTGGCGGGCCGACAGCACCAGGTCGATCGGCGGCAGGTTCGCGGGGAACGAGTCGGTGTAGACGAACGAGGAGACGGTGTCGGCGACGGCCAGGATCTTCACGCCGCCGACGCCACCGGAATCAGGCCGCTCGGCCCGCCGCCTGGTCGGCCTGCCACTCGAGCCCGCTCCAGAGCAGGTCCTCGATGCCGCCGTCCAGGACGTCGTCGGGGTCGTGACGCATGGCGCTGGTCCGGTGATCCTTCACGTACTGCTTGTCCAGCACGTAGCTGCGGATCTGCGATCCCCACTCGATCGCCTTCTGCTCGCCGCGGGCCTTCATCTGTTCCTCGCGGCGCCGGCGTTCCTCGCGCTCGAACAGGCGGCTGCGCAGCACCGTCATCGCCTTTTCGCGGTTCTTGATCTGGCTCTTGCCGTCCTGGCAGGTGACCACGATCTCGTCCGGCGTGCCGCCTCGGTACACAACGCGCACGGCGCTGTCGGTGGTGTTCACCGACTGCCCGCCCGGTCCCGAGCTGCGGTACACGTCGACGCGCACGTCGTTCGGATCGATCGCGACCTCGATCGAGTCCTCGATCTCGGGCATGACCTCGACCGACGCGAAGCTGGTGTGGCGTCGCCCCTGGGCGTCGAACGGACTGACGCGCACTAGGCGGTGCACCCCGTTCTCGACCGAGAGCAGGCCGTACGCCCGTTCGCCCCGGACGATGAGCTGCGCGTAGTCGACCCCGTTGGGGGCGTCCTGGCTGCCGACGGCGTCGAGCAGCTCGACCTGGAAGCCGGCCCGTTCGGCGTAGCGGCGGTACATGCGCAGCAGCATGCCGGCCCAATCGGACGACTCGGTGCCGCCCGCCCCCGGCTTGATCGTGACGATGGCGGGGCGGTCGTCGTGCTCGCCGTGGAAGAGCGTCTCGCGGTACAGCGATTCCAGTTCGGAGGCCACGCGGGCGCGTTCCTCGGCGATCTCGTCGGCGTCCTCCTCGCCGGCCAGTTCGGCGAGCTCGGCGAGGCCGTCCACGTCGCCCTCGAGCCGGTCGTACGTGTCGAGGACGCGCCGCAGGCGCGACGCTTCCTGGTTCACCTGCTTGGCGCGTTCCGGATCGGACCAGAGCGCGGGATCGTTCAGTTCGGGGTCGAGCTCGGCGAGCCTGGACTGCTTGGCAGCCAGGTCAAAGATACCCCCGGAGGTGCAAGAGGCGTTCCTTCAGTTCTTCCATGGTGATGCTCCTTTCGTAAGCGCGGCCGTGCGCGGTCGCGCGTGCGCAGGCGGACGCGAACGTCCGGCGCGCGGCACGCGGGACAGGCGACGCCGGGTGGTATCGTAGCAGGCACGGTCGCCCCTCCGCGACCCGCTTCCGCCCGCAGGTTCCCCGTCGCTGCCCGTCGTCGCTTGGAGGCCCGTTGACGTTCTTCGACCGCTTCGGTCCCTTGGACCTCCTCGACATCGTCATCCTCGCGACGCTGCTCTACCACGGGTACCGCCTGCTGATCGGATCGCGCGCCTGGAACGTGCTCCGCGGCATCGCTGCCCTGGGTGCGCTTTGGCTGACCGCCAGCGCCCTGGGCCTGCTGGGGACGCAGTGGGTGTTCGACCGCTTCGCGCCCGTGGGCCTGTTGGCCTTGGTGATCGTGTTCCAACCGGAGCTTCGCGCCGCCTTGGAGCGTGTCGGGCGGGGCCGAGGTCCGCGCGCGGTCAGCGGCGATCCGGTCCGCGAGATCATGGAGGCGGTCCGTGAACTGTCGGTCCGCAAGGTCGGCGCGCTCATCGCCATCGAACGTTCGACCCCGCTCGCAGAGCACGGCCAGCAGGGCACGGTGCTGGACACCCCGGTACGATCGGAGTTGCTGGAAACGTTGTTCGACTCGCACGGACCTCTTCACGACGGCGCGATCCTGATCCAGGGCGACCGGATCGCCTTCGCCGGCGCGATCTTGCCTCTCTCCGACCGGCAGGAGGGCTGGGAGGCGCAGTTGGGTACCCGGCACCGGGCGGCGTTGGGTCTGGCCGAGGTGAGCGACGCGCTGGTGGTGGTGATCAGCGAGGAGCGTGGCACCGTCTCCTTGGCGCGGGACGGCCAACTGCTCACGAACGTCGCGCCGAGCGACCTGGTCAAGGCGCTTCGGGACGCGTACGTCGAGGGGTCCACGTGAACGTGCCCGCACCGTCTCCGCGCGTGCGCCGGATCGTGCGGGCACGCATCGCGGCGCGGCGCCTGCTGCGTGGCTGGCCGATCAAGGTCGGCGCGATCGCAGCGGCGCTGCTGCTCTGGTGGGTGGCGGCGACCGATCCGGGCCAGACCACGCAACGGAGCCTACTGGTGCCCCTGGTGGTGGAGGGGGTGGCCGAGGACGAGGTCGCGGTCGGCGTGCCCGCCCGGATCGAGGTGGTCGTGACCGGACCGAGCGGTCGCATGGACCGACTGCGGGCCGACGACATCGACGTGGTTTTGGACCTGAGCGACGCCGGTGGCGAGTTCGCGCGCCGGGTCGAGGCGCGCGTTCCGACCGCCCTGCGCGTCGAGCGCGTGGTTCCCGCGGAGGTGATCGGTCGCCTGGAAGCGGTCCGCTCCGGGCGCTTCCCGGTCGCTGCGTACCTGCGCGACGCGGGCGACGCCCGCCCGGTGACCGGCGTCGCGCTGGACCCCGCGACGGTCACGGTGCACGCCCGCGATCCGGTGCTGGCGCAGGTCGCTGCCGTCATGGCACCGGTCGAGTCGGCCGGGGCGACGGGCGCTGCGGCGCAGGCGACGGTGATCGCGGTCGACGGGTCCGGTCGACCGGTGGGCGAGGTCCGCATCGTTCCGGAACGCGTGCAGGTGACCGTCGCGCGCGGGGCGCCCGCGGCGGAGAGCACCGCCCGCGTCGAGACGGTCGCGATCAGCGACGGCGGCACCATCGAGGCGATCGCGCCCGAGCAGGTCCGCTTGGTCGGCCCGCCGGCGGCGCTGGCCACCGTCTCCACGGCGACCGGCGTGGTGGCGGTGCCGACCGAGGCGTTGCGTCCGGGACGCTATGATCTGCCGGTACGCCTGGTGCTGCCGGACGGCGTGGCGTCGCGCGATCCGGTGGTCGCCACGGTCCTGGTCCACGAACCCGATCCCGCTCCAGGAGGCACGCCGTGATCCATCCCCTTCGTCTGTACGGCGATCCCGTCCTGCGCCGTAGCGCCGCTCCGGTCCGGCGCTTCGACGAGGAGCTGCGGACGCTCGCGACCGACATGTCCGAGACGATGCACGACGCGGCGGGCGTCGGGCTGGCGGCGCCGCAGATCGGTCGGCCGCTGCGGCTGTTCGTGGCGCTCGAACTCGCCGAACACGACACCGACGCCGAGCCGTCGGCCGCGAATCCAACCGAAGCGGACGGTGACGGCGACGGCGACGACGACGGCGGCGACGGCGGCGACGAGGGCGACGACGAGGGCGACGAGGGCGACGAGAGGCCCGAGCCTACGGTCCTGCACGAGCACGTGATGGTCAATCCCGAAATCACCCACGCGGACGGCCGCCGCGTGGCGCCCGACGGGTGCCTCAGCGTGCCCGGGGTCTGGATCGAGAACATGGTGCGCCACCAGCGGATCCGGGTGCGCTACCAGGACCTGGACGGCGCCTGGCACGAGCGCGACGCCGAAGGGCACTTCGCGCACGTGATCCAGCACGAGACCGACCATCTGGACGGCATCCTGTTCTTCGACCGGTTGGAGGCGGAGGATCGGGCGCGGTTCCTGGACGCCTACCGCAGCGAACTGGCGGAGCTGCAACGCCGTGCCAAAGCGCACCTCAAGGAGCTCCGTCGCTCCAGCGCGGCCACGCCGGCGTGACCCGACGCCTGCGCGTCGCCTTCTTCGGCTCTCCCGCCTTCGCGGTGCCCGTGTTCGAACGGGTGCTGCGCGAACACGACGTGCGGCTGGCGGTCACGCAACCGGACGCGCCCGCCGGTCGCGGCCTGCGCATGCGGAGGCCTCCGGTGGCGCGAGCGGCCGATGAGGCCGGCGTTCCGGTGACGCAGCCCACCCGGCTGCGCCGCGATCAGGCGTTCCACCAGCAGCTGCGCGAGGCGGAGTTGGACGTCGCCATCACCACCGCCTACGGCCGCATCTTGCCCGAAGCGGTGCTGGCTCTTCCCCGTCACGGCTTCCTCAACGCGCACGCCAGCCTGCTGCCGCACCTGCGCGGCGCGGCCCCGATCCAGTGGGCCTTGATCCGCGGCCATGCACGCACCGGCATCACCGTCATGCAGACCGAGGCCGGCATGGACACCGGCCCGATCCGACACGTGCTCGCGACCGACGTCGGTCAGGACGAGACGGCGCCGGAGCTGTTCGAACGCCTGGCGCCGCTGGCGGCCGAGGCGATCTCGCAAGCGTTGGCGATGCTGGTGGACGGCGCGCTTCCCAGCCGACCGCAGGACCACACGCAAGCCACCAAGGCGCCGCTGCTGATCAAGGAGGACGGGCACGTCCGCTGGGGCGACCCGGCCCGCGCGGTGTACGACCGCTGGCGCGGCGTGCTCGCCTGGCCCGGCAGCACCTTCGGGCACGACGGTCGGCGCGTGCGGATCGACGGCATGCGGCCCGGGACCGAGCCGGCCTCCGGTCCTCCGGGCCGGATCGTGCGCGTCGCCCCGGGCGCTCTCGCCGTCGCGTGCGGCGACGGTGCCGTGGTGCTGACGCGCCTCACCCCGCCGGGCAGACCGCCCATGGCGGCGGACGATTGGGCGCACGGCGCCCGCTTGAAGGAGAACGATCGCGTTGCGTAGCGTCGCCATCGTAGGCCGCCCGAACGTCGGCAAGTCCAGTCTCTTCAACCGCCTTCTCGGTCGGCGCGAAGCGATCGTGGCCGACCTGCCCGGCGTCACGCGCGACGTCAAGGAGGGCGTGTTCGAGACCGATACGGGGCGCCGCCTGACGCTGCTGGATACCGGCGGCCTCTGGTCCGGCGACCGCTGGGAGACCGCCATCCGGGACCGCGTCGACGCGGCGTTGGTCGGGGTCGACCTGGTGCTGTTCTGCGTCGAAGGGCGCGAGAGCCCCACCCCCAGCGACCACGAGATCGCCGACTGGCTGCGCCGGTCCGGACGCCCGGTCCTGCTGGTCGCCACCAAGATCGACGATCCCCGGCACGAAGAGAACCCGGTCCTGTTCGAGCACTACGCCCTCGGGTTCGGCGAGCCGCTGCCCAACTCCGCCACGCACGGCCGCAACGTGCTGGAGCTCGAAGCGGCGATCGAGGCCCGCTTGGACGACGACGAGGAGGGCAGCGAGGAGGAGGCGATCACCGTCGCCATCGTCGGACGCCCCAACGCCGGCAAGTCGTCGCTGCTGAACGCCCTGATCGGCGACCAGCGCGTGATCGTCTCCGAGGTGGCCGGCACCACCCGCGACACGATCGACGTGCGCTTCGACTTCGGCGGGCGCCCGTTCGTGCTGGTCGACACGGCCGGCATCCGTCGCAAGCCGGAGGGCGACGTGGAGTACTACAGCAAGATCCGCTCCGAGACCGCCATGCGGCGCGCCGAAGTGGCGATCCTGGTGGTCGACCCGTTCGAACTGGGCGACCACGAGATGCGGATCGCGAACCACGCGCTCGCCTCCGGCAAGCCGGTGGTGATGGCGATCGCCAAGTGGGACCTGGTCGGGGACGAGGAACTCGACGCGTTCCGGCGCAAGATCGACGAGGACCTGGCGCACCTGGCGTTCGCGCCGCGCGTGTACACCAGCTCGCACACGGAGTTCGGTCTGCACGAGCTCTTGGCCACCGTCGTGCGCGTGTACGACACCGCCAGGCGGCGGGTGTCGACCGGCGAAATGAACGGCTGGATCCGCGTCTGGACGCAGCGCCAGTCGCCACCGAACTTCCAAGGGCGCCCGCTGAAGATCCTCTACGCCACCCAGGCGGACGTGGCGCCGCCCACCTTCGTGATGAGCGTGAACAGCGAGAAACTGATCACCCGCGCCTACGAGCAGTACCTCCGCAACCGCATCCGCGAGGACCTCGGCTTTCGCGAGGTTCCGTTCCGCCTGGTGTTCAAGCATCGCGACAAGGGCGGCGGCAAGCGCGTCCGGCAGGGCACCGCCTGACGGACGGTCGCCACGAATTCGCTACGGCCGCTCGACCTCGATCCGCACCTTGCGGTTGCCCCGCTTCGTCTCGCCCTCCACCGCCAGCACGCGGGCGCGACCCAGCCCCTCGGCCCACAGTTCCGATCCCAGCTCCAGCGCTCCCGCCTTGCCGACGGTGCGCCCGTCGATCCGCACCTTGCCCCCCGCGACGCCCTTCGTGAACCAGGCCCGCGACGCACCGAACGCCTTGGCGCCCACCACGTCGGCCCGTAGCGACGGCACGACCAGGCGCAGCTCCTTGCGCGAGCCTGCTGCCACCCGCTCGATCGGCACCGTCTCCGCCGGCCCGCCCCGCACGGCGCTCGCCAGGGCCTCTCCCCAGCCTTCCGGCAAGTCGCCGTGCACGATCACGCTCACCCCGTCCAGGTGCGGCAGCACGTCGCCCAGCCGGTCCGACGTCACGCCCGCCCCCCGCCGCAGCGCCGCGATCGCGGCGCTGGGATCGTGCACGCCGGGCAGGTAGGCGGCGCTCAGGCGCGGCGTCGCTTCGGGCACGCCGTCCGGACGTGCCGTCACCACCCGACGTTCCGCCGCCGGCCTGCCCCCCCAAGCGGACGCCGCCACGCCCGCCTTGCGCGAAGCGGCCAGCAGCTCGGCCGACGCCGCTTCGTCCAGGAAGCCCACGTGCGCCACGCCGCCGCCGCGTACCGCGTCGCGCAACGTCCGAAGCAGCGTCTCCAGATCGTCGTGGGACGTCGCGTCCGTCACGATCCGATCCTCATCGCACGTCGCTCGCTTCCAGCCCCGCTTGGCGTAGGCGCTCCGGGAACGATGCGGCGTCGTCGCCCGCCACGCGCAGCACCAGGCGCCGCGTCGCGCCGGTACGTACCTGCGCCGTGACGCTGGCGACGATGTTGGACGGTGCGGCCGCCCCCGCCACGCGCGCCAGCACGCCGGGTTCGTCCGGAACGTCGACCGTGACGCGTACGCCGCCTTCCCGCATGCCCAGGATCATTACGAACGCCCGCAGCAGATCGGTGATCGTCACGATCCCGCACAACGCCCCGTCCGCGTCCACCACCGGCAGGCCGGAGACGCGGTGCTCCTCCATCCGCAGCGCGGCACGCTCGATCTCGTCGTCGTCGCGGACCGTCACCACCGGTGCGCTGGCGACGTCGCGGACGCGCATGCGGGCCAGCAGGTGGTTCAGCTCGTACACCGACAGCGTGGTGGCGGACGACGGCGTGGCCTCCTTGAGGTCGCGGTCGGTGACGATGCCGACCAGCCGCTCCGCGTCGACCACCGGCAGGCGCCGGTAGCCGCCGTCGCGCAGGAGCTGCATCGCCTCCATCACCGGCGTGTCGCCGTGCACGGTGACCGGACTTGCCGTCATCCACTCGCGTACCAGCATCGCGCCTCCTCGGCGGCGAGGGTACCACCCCCTCCACGTGCCCCTCCCCGCGGCGCAGGCCGTGGGGCACGAACCCGGCGTGGGCGCGCGCGACGGCGCTGCGTGCGATGATGCGCGGCATGCGAACGGTGACGGTGCTCGGTTCGACCGGCTCGATCGGAACGCAGACGCTCGACGTGGCGCACCGTCGCGGCTGGCGCGTCGGCGCTCTGGCGGCGGGACGCAACGCGGAGCTGCTGCTGGAGCAGGC
>JBBDSD010000110.1:0-1628 GCA_040905065.1 Trueperaceae bacterium
CGGCCATCGCGGCCGAGAAGCCCTTGTCCGCCTTGAAGTAGCCCTCGAGGATCTCGCCGTCCTCGCTGGCGTAGGCCACCTGGTCCAGGCGGTTCATCCCGCCGCCGACCGCGTCGTCCTTGCCCCAGGACAGCGCACTGTCGTCGAGACCGACCCTCGTGGGGTCCTCGCCGCGCTCGAACTGGAGCCTGTCGACGCGGACCCGGGTGAGGAACAACGTGACCGCCTGACGGCGCGGCGCCTTGGTGCGGGTGTCCTCCTCGGCGTCCTCGTCGAGGTCGGCGAGGACGTCGGCCTTGATCTGTTCGGCGGATTCCTGGTCGTTGGCCTGCTGCCACTTCAGCGCGATCTTCTCCAGCGACAGCAGTGACTTCAGCAGTTTCGCGCGAAGCGCCGTCACCTTCTTCGCGGGCGCGTTGGACCCGACGGCAGCGGTGTAGGCGTCCTCGAGCTTCTCGTAGCTGCCCAGCTCGGACAGCAGTTCGTTCCAGTTGGAACCCAGCGCCTTCTTGCGCAGGCTCTTGGACTTACCCCCGCCGAGATCCTCCATGGCGCGCCGCATGCCCTTGAGCTTGGCGTGCACCAGGGGCCGCCCCTCGGCGTCCTTGCCGGCCGGGTGCTGGACCGCGTGGGTGACCTCGTGCGCGAGCAGTCCGAATCCCTGGGGGGAACCGGGGTCGTACTCCCCCGGCCCGAAGTGGATGTCGGTGCCGGACGTGAACGCGTGGGCGCCCAGGTTCTCGGCCGCGCTCTGCGCGGCGGCGTCGGTGTGCAGGCGCACCCGGCCCACGTCCTTGCCGGTCAGCTCCTCGAGGTCGGCCGCGTGGGACGGCGCCAGCGGCGCTCCGCGCAGCGTGCTGCGGGTGTCCGGTGCCGCCGCGTGCCGCTCGGCCCGTTCGGCGACGTCGTCCGCCTGCCGTTCGAAGACCGGGTGCTGGAAGGGCACGGGACCGGCGGCGTCCGGTTGTTCGCTGGCGCGCAGCTGCTCGATCATGCCCGAGACGGCGCTGTTGCCGGCGGCGCGCTGCAGTCCGCGCATCGGGACCGCGTCCGGCGACGACTTCGCCGTGGAACCGGCCGTTCCGGATCGCCGCGCACGTCGCGACTGGTGCTTGCCCTCGGCCACGATCGGTCCTGTGTGTTCGGCGATGCGCCAGATTGGCATCGCAGCAGCGTCACCACCCTTGATTGCCCTGAAGGTTTCCTGAAGGTATTGGTCGCCGCGACGTCGGCCTACGAGGCGGCCGGCTCGATCGAGACCAGCAACTGGTCGGTGTCGACCTGGGTTCCGGACTCGACGTGGACCGCGGTGACGGTGCCGGCGAGGTCGGCGGTGACGCGGTGCTCCATCTTCATGGCCTCGAGCGTGAGCAGCAGCTCGTCCGCTGCGACGGTGTCGCCGACGGCCACCGCGACGGTGGTGACGGTGCCCGGCATCGGCGCCGTCGTGGCGCCGGCTTCCTCGACCGGTTCCGGCCGGGGGAAGCGGGGGTGCTGCATCAGCGTCAGCCACCGGCCGCCGACACGCACCAGCAGTTCGCGGTCCGCGAGACCCTCCGGCCGTTCCTGATCCGGGTGGGCTCGCACGAGGATGCGTTGCCGGTGTCCGTCCTCGGTCTCGATGTCGA
>JBBDSD010000111.1:0-1626 GCA_040905065.1 Trueperaceae bacterium
ACGGCCACGCCGGCCGACGCGACCAGGTACAACAGGATCGACAACCGGGCGGCCAGGGCCGCATCGACGCGACGACAGAGCAGCGCCGAGATCGTGCTGCCGGAGCGGCTGATGCCGGGAACGATGGCCAGGCCCTGTGCGACGCCGGCCAGCAGCGCGTCGCGCCAATCGAGCGAGCGTGCGGCCTGCCGCGGTCCCGACGGCGGCGCGGTCCAGAGCACGATGCCGGTCACGATCAACGCCAGCGAGACCGGCACGGGAGCGTTCAATGTTTCGAACGCGCCTCGGAGGCCGAACCCCAGGATCGCCGTGGGCACGGAACCGAGCAGCACCAGCCACGCCAGGCGCCACCCGTCCTCGCGGCGCGCCTCGGCCGACGCCAACCCACGCAGGAAGCCGCTCGCGGCGTTGCCCACGTCGCGGCGCAGAACCAGCAGGACCGCGAGGAACGTTCCGGTGTTGGTGGCGATGTCGACCGCCAGTTCGAGCGATGCTCCGCTCTCGAGGAATCCGAACCAGTGGGAGGCGAGGACCAGGTGTCCGGAACTGGACACGGGCAGGAACTCGGTGAGTCCCTGCACCAGTCCCAGCACGATCGCCTGCAGGTCGGTCACGGTGCCGCCCTTCGCGGAGGAAACGCGGTCGGGAGGGTGCCTAACCGAGAGCAGGCGGGTGGGTTGCCACCGGCCTGCTCGTCTCGCACCGGAGGCAGATCAGCGCTTGCTGAACTGCGGCGCGCGGCGGGCCTTGCGGAGGCCGTACTTCTTGCGTTCCACGACGCGATCGTCGCGGCGGAGGTAGCCACCCTGCTTGAGGACGTCGCGGTAGGCGGGATCGACCGTCAGCAGGGCGCGTGCGACGCCCAGCTTGATGGCGTCCGCCTGGCCCGACGGGCCGCCGCCCTTGACGGTGATCAGGGCGTCGTAGCGCCCGGCGGTGTTGGTGGCCTTGAGCGGCTCGAGGGCCTGGACGCCGACCAAAATGCCGCGGAAGTACTCCTGGAAGTCCTTGCCGTTGACGTGAATGCGACCGGAACCCGGTCGCAGGAACACGCGTGCGACGGCTTCCTTGCGGCGTCCGGTGCCGTAGTACTGATCCATCAGCGGACCTCCAACGGTCGGGGCTGTTGCGCTTCGTGGGGGTGGGCGTCGCCGGCGTACACCTTGAGGCGACGGATCAGCCTGCGACCCATGCGGGTCTTCGGCAGCATGCCCCACACGGAATGCTCGAGCACCCGCTCCGGGTGCTTGGCGAGCATGGCGCGCGCGGGTACTTGCTTGAGACCGCCTTGGTAGCCGCTGTAGCGAGTGTACAACTTCTGATCCAGCTTCTGGCCGGTGAATACGACCTTGTCGGCGTTGACCACGATGACGTAGTCGCCGCCCGCCTGGTTCGGCGTGAAGGTCGGCTTGTGCTTGCCGCGGAGGACCTGCGCGATGCGGGTCGAGAGACGACCGACCGTTTGGCCGGCGGCGTCGATCACGACCCAATCGTTCGAGGTCTCCTTGGGGAAGTAGGTCTTCACGGTCGTCACGTCCTTGTCGCTCCGGTCTGCGCGGCTGAGGCCGTGCGCGACCTTCGGGATCGTCTGGTGCAGGTTCGTACCGGTTCGCTGACGATGATCGG
>JBBDSD010000112.1:0-1612 GCA_040905065.1 Trueperaceae bacterium
CCGCCCGCTTCTCCCGCAACCTGCCCCTGCACGTCCCCATCGCGTCCGCCGCGATGGACACCGTCACCGAGACGCGCATGGCGATCGCTTTGGCGCGGCAGGGCGGCGTGGGCGTGCTGCACAAGCGCATGCCGACCGAGCGCCAGGCGGACATGGCCCGCAAGGTCAAGCGCAGCGAGTCGGGCATGATCGTCGATCCGATCACCCTGCCCCGTACCGCGCGGGTGGCGGACGCCGAACGATTGATGGGCGAGTACCGCATCAGCGGCGTGCCGATCGTCGAAGACGACGGCACCCTGGTCGGCATCCTCACGAACCGGGACCTCCGTTTCGTCGAGGACATGACGCTCGGGGTCGAGACCCTGATGACCAAGGAGAACCTGGTCACGGTAGCGGTCGGCACCACGCTGGAGTCCGCCAAGGAGATCTTGCGCACCCACCGGATCGAGAAGCTGCTGGTCGTCGACGAGGACCGGAAGCTGCGGGGCCTGATCACCATCAAGGACATCACCAAGAAGCTGGCCTACCCGTGGGCGGCCAAGGACGATCTGGGCCGCCTGCGCGTGGCCGCCGCGGTCGGCGTCGCCGACGACCTGATGGAGCGCGCCGAGGCGCTGGTCGAGGCCGAGGTGGACGCCCTGGTGCTCGACAGTGCGCACGGCCACTCGCGCGGCATCCTCGACGCCGTGACGCGCCTCAAGGAGCGGTTCGAGGTCGACGTCGTCGCTGGCAACGTCGCCACCGCCGCCGGGGCGCGCGACCTGATCGCAGCGGGGGCGGACGCGGTCAAGGTCGGCATCGGTCCCGGATCGATCTGCACCACCCGGGTGGTGACCGGCGTCGGCATGCCGCAGCTCTCCGCGATCCTCGACGTAGCGTCGGTCACGGCCGAGGCGGGGGTGCCCCTGATCGCCGACGGCGGCCTCAAGCAGACCGGCGACCTCCCCAAGGCGCTGGCCGCCGGCGCCAGCTGCGTGATGGCCGGATCGATGCTGGCGGGCACGACCGAGTCGCCCGGCGAGGACATCCTGCGCGACGGCCGCCGCTACAAGACGTACCGCGGCATGGGCAGCCTGAGCGCCATGGAGGGCGGCAGCGCCGACCGCTACTTCCAGGAGAACCAGTCGAAGCTGGTCCCCGAAGGCATCGAAGGCATGGTTCCGTACAAGGGCCCCGTCGGGGACGTGATCCACCAGATGATCGGTGGACTCCGCAGCGCCATGGGCTACTGCGGCACGCCCGACCTGGCCTCGCTCCGACGCGACGCCCGCTTCGTGACGATCACGCAGAGCAGCCTGATCGAGGGGCACCCGCACGACGTGACCGTCACCAAGGACGCCCCCAACTACCAGCGGCGCTGAGCATCGGCCGACGCTCCGCTACGCCGGGGGGTCCAACCGCAGCAGGTGCTCCCCCTCCGGGGGGAGCGAGCGCCAGCGCTCCAGCACCGCACCCACGCCGTACCGCAAGAAGAAGGAGAACGGCGACAGGGTGCGCTCCTGCGGGGCCCCGCACGGCCTCAGGTGGGCGCGCAACCGCGCGAACTGCGCGCTGGTCTCGCGGTCGCGGCGCTGGCGCTCGCCCGCCACCTTCGACCCCCGGCGTTAGCGGC
>JBBDSD010000113.1:0-1611 GCA_040905065.1 Trueperaceae bacterium
GATCGAGGCAGCCCGGATCACCGGTGCGCTCGGCCGCTACACCGGCGACTTCGCCTTGGCCGAGGACCTCGCCCAGGAGGCGCTGGCGGAAGCGCTCGTCGCCTGGCCGCGCGACGGGGTGCCCCGCAACCCGGCCGGCTGGCTGCTGACCGTGGGGCGTCGGCGGGCGATCGACGCGTTCCGGCGTCGCAGCGCGCGCGATGAGCGCTACGCCGCACTGGCCCGCGGCCACGGTGCGGCTGACGCCGCGGTTCCCGGGACCGCTCCGGACCCCGCCGCGGCGGACGATCTGCTGCACGATCCCGACGAGATCAGCGACGACGTCCTGGCGCTGACGTTCATCGCCTGCCATCCGTTGCTGTCCGACGAGGCAAGGGTGGCGCTGACGTTGCGGGTCATCGGCGGTCTCACCAGCGACGAGATCGCCCGTGCCTTCCTGGTGCCGACCGCGACCGTGCAGGCGCGGATCACCCGGGCGAAGAAGACGCTGTCGGCGGCCAAGATCGCGTTCGAGTTGCCGCCGCCCGAGGAGCGCCGCGAGCGTCTCGGTTCGGTGCTCAGCGTGGTCTACGTCGTCTTCACCGAAGGGGCGACCGCGACGTCGGGTGGCGAGCTGATCCGGACCGATCTCGCCCACGAGGCGATCCGGCTGGCTCGCATCCTCGCCCACCAGCTGCCAGACGAGCCCGAGGTGCTGGGCCTGCTCGCCCTGCTGGAGCTGACCGCCGCCCGCTTCCCGGCGCGCACCGCCCCCGATGGCAGCCCGGTGCTGCTCGAGGACCAGGACCGTCGCCGCTGGGACCGGGCCGCTGTCAGGCGTGGCCGCGCCGCCCTCGTGCGCGCCGGACAGGTGGGCCGCGGCCTCGGTGCGTACGGCTTGCAGGCGGCGATCGCCGAGTGCCATGCGGTCGCCGCCTCCGTCGAGGAGACGGACTGGCCGAAGATCGTGGTGCTCTACGAGGCGCTCGGGCGGTTGGCGCCGTCGCCGATCGTGGCGTTGAACCGGGCGGTCGCCGTCTCGATGGCGCAGGGTCCGGCGGCGGCACTGGACGTCGTCGACGACCTGGTCGCCGCCGGGCAGCTCACCAGGTCACACCTGCTGCCGAGCGTGCGCGGCGAGTTGCTGCGCCGGTTGGGCCGGACCGCCGATGCACGAGCAGAACTGCAGCGGGCCGCCGCTCTGTGCACCAACGACCGCGAGCGGGCCGTGCTGGAACGCAAGCTCGACGACCTTCGGTGAACGTGCCCGTCAGTCCACCTGGGGGTAGACCTCGGGGGTGTAGGTCGACCCGGGATGCCACATCAGCCACTCGTTGTTGGCGTGCTCGGCGGCGGCGCGGAGCTGTTCGCGGACCTGCTGCGGACGGTCCCACGCGCGGTAGGGGGTGTCCTCCAGCCACGGCACGACCCGTGCCCGCTTGTCGGCGGTCGCCTCGTTCCAGACCTTCAGCGCCTCCGAGATGATGTCGTAGGGCTGACGGTTGGGGTCCTCCACCCCGTACTCCCACGGACCCCAGTGCGAGGGGTAGAGCATCGGCGCGACGTAGTCGAGGTGCTCGGCCATGCCCTGGATGTCCTGACCGATCTGGGTCGGACGGTCCACGGCGATGC
>JBBDSD010000114.1:0-7097 GCA_040905065.1 Trueperaceae bacterium
CCGCTCCGCGCAGCGCGGCCGCCCGGGAGGTCCGTGCGCCGTGCTGCGCCGGTATGGTGGTGCCGTGACCCGCGAACCTTCGCCCGGCTCCGCCGCCGTGCCCGAGCCGTCGCCGACCGACGTGCGCAGTGCCGACCTCCTGGCCATGCCGATCCTGCTCATCGACGACGAGGAAGCGAACCTGGCGATCCTGGGCGGCATCCTGGAGCGGGAGGGCCACACGCGGGTGCACCGCCTGCAGGACCCCCGCCTGGCGGTCGAGCGCTACCGCGAGGTCGGCCCCGACCTGATCGTCATCGACTTCCACATGCCGTTCCTGAACGGGCTCGAGGTGGTCGAGGCGCTGCGGCTCCACCTGCCGTCGTACCTGCCGATCCTGATGCTCACCGCCGACGAACGACCGGACCTCCGCGAGCGCGCGTTGGCGTCCGGCGTGCGCGACTTCCTGTCGAAGCCGGTGCGCCGCTCCGAGGTGGTGCTGCGCATCCGCAACCTGCTGGAAGCCCGCTGGGCGCACCGGCAGTTGCAGGACCAGAACCGCCGACTGGAGGTGCAGGTCCGCGAACGCACCCGCGAACTGGAGCTGGCGCAGATCGAGACGCTCTCTCGTCTGGCGTTGGCCGCCGAGTTCCGTGACGACGACATCGGTCGCCACGTCTGGCGCGTCGCGCGCGGCGCCGAACTGGTGGCGGAGCGGCTCGACCGACCCCCGGAGTGGTCGCGCCTGCTGGTGCGGGCCGCACGGTTGCACGACGTCGGCAAGATCGCGATCCCCGACGGGATCCTGCTCAAGCCGGGTCCGCTGACGCCGCAGGAGTACGAGGTGGTCAAGACCCACGCGACCGTCGGGCACCGCATGCTGTCGGGCGGCTCGTCGGCGTTGATGCGCTTGGCGGCGTCCGTCGCGCTGAACCACCACGAACGGTGGGACGGTGGAGGCTACCCCTCCGGCCTGCGCGAAGACGCGATCCCGCTGGAGGGCCGGATCGTGGCGGCGGTCGACGCGTTCGACGTGATGACCCGCGACCGGCGCCACCAGCCGGCCAGCACGCCGGAGCGGGCGATGATCGAGCTGGAAGCGGAGGCGGGTACGCAGTTCGACCCGCGCGTCATCGAGGCGGTGCGGGCCTGCTTCGACGCCGGCGACCTGCCGGTCGCCGAGGTCGGCTGAGGCTCGCCAGCGGACGCACGGGCGCGGTCGCCCGCGTGCGCACGCATAGGCGCGCTCGCACGGGCGCTCGCACGGGCGCTCGCACGGACGCGACCGTCCACCGGGCCCGACTCAGCCCTTCTCGACCGGAAGCCCCTCGCGCTCCCACGCCAGAATGCCGCCTTCGACGTTGACCGCGTCGAGGCCCTGCTCCAGCAGGAAGGCGGTGACGCGGCCGCTGCGTGCGCCGCTGCGGCAGAGCACCACGATCTCGTGGTCGCGCGGCAGCGCCTCCGACCAGGCGTCCAGGAAGGTGGACAGCGGCAGAAGTTGGGCGTCGGGGGTGCGGACGGCGGCGTGCTCGTCCGGCTCGCGCACGTCCACGAACGTTGCGCCGGCGTCGACCCGGGCCCGGGCCTCGTGCACGTCGATCTCGGGAAGGGAAGCGCTCATGCGCCGAACCGTACCGCCCTGCGCCGCAAGGCTCGGTCGCGCGGCAGGCGCGGCCGAGCGCGGTGCTACGGTCGGGCGCATGGATCCGTACCTTGCACGCATCGCCGGCCTGCTGGGCAACCGCGACCCGATCCGGGTGCTGGCCGCCACGCCGGTCCGCCTGGACGGCTACGCCGAGACGTTGCCCAGCGAACGCTGGGACGTGCCGTGGCGCCCGGGGGGGTGGTCGCCGCGTCAGATCGTGGCGCACCTGTGCGACCAGGAGATCGGCTTCGGGTTCCGGGCGCGCCAGACGGTCGCCGCCCAGGCGCGAGCGGAACGCATGGCGGACGGCGCGACGGTGCCCACCATCGACGCGCACACGCCCGAAGGCACGGCCCACGTGGCGCAGCCGTACGATCAGGACGCCTGGGCGCGGGCGTACCCGCGCCTGGACCCGACCGTCGCGATCCAAGGGTTCTCCGGCCTCCGAGCGTGGAACCTGGCCTGGTTGGCACGACTGGAGCTGAACGACTGGTTGGCGACGTACCACCATCCGGAACGGGGCGCCGACGAGACGGTCGACGAACTGGTCCGCTTCCTGGCGGGGCACGACCTGAACCACCTGACGCAACTCGACGTGGTGGCGCGCGGTTGAGTCCGGGGTCGAGTCCAAGGTCGAGGCTGGGGTCGGGGCCGAGCCGTGGGCCGAGCCGCGTGCGGGACGTGGTAGATTCCGCCTTATGAGCATCGAACGCACCTTCGCCATGATCAAGCCCGACGGCGTGCGCCGTCGCCTGGTCGGCGAGGTCGTCTCCCGCATCGAAGCGAAGGGGTACGACGTCGTCGCCATGAAGCAGATGACCATCACGCGCGAGCTGGCCGAGAAGCACTACGGCGAGCACGCCGACAAGCCGTTCTTCGCCAACCTGGTGGAGTTCATCACCAGCGGTCCCGTGGTCGCCATGGTGCTGGAGGGCGAAGGCGCCATCGCCGGGTGGCGCGCCATGATGGGCGCCACGAATCCGGCCGACGCAGCGCCCGGCACCCTTCGCGGCGACTTTGCGACCACCATCGACGAGAACGTGGCGCACGGGTCGGACGCGCCCGACACCGCCACGCGCGAACTGGGCCTGTTCTTTCCCGAACTGAGCTGACGTCGGTTCTGCACGCTCCGCATCGGCCCGCGTTCGCTCAGGACGCGGGCCGAAACGCGTCGCGCGCGCTCGGTCCGCCGTCGGTCCGTCGTCGGTCAACTCTCGGTCGGTGCATTGGCGTAGCGCAGGATGGCCAGCGTGATCGGACGCGGTAGGCGCGGCAGCGACCAGGCGCCGATCTTGTTCATCACGCCTGGCACCACCACGCGGCGACCCCGCTCGAAGCCGCGTACGCCGGCCTCGGCCACCTCGCGGGCCTCCAGGAACAGGCCGGGCGTACGCACCAGGCGTGCCGGCCCCATCGCCGCGCGCTCGTGGAAGGCGCTGCGCGTCGGGCCGGGGCAGAGGGCGCTGACGGTCACGTCGGTGTCGCGCAGTTCGACCGCGATCGCTTCGCTCAGGTGCAGCAGGTACGCCTTGCTGGCGTAGTACGCCGCCGACAGCGGTCCGGGCTGGAACGCCGCGGTCGACGCGACGTTCAGGACGCCGCCCCGGTTCCGCTGCACCATCTCCGGAAGCAACGCCTTCGCCAGGCGCATGGCGGCGACGACGTTGACCTGCACCAGGTCGTCGTCGGCGGCGGTGGCGGGCGCGTCGAAGCGACCGTAGGTGCCGAACCCGGCGTTGTTGACCAGGACGTCCACGCCGCCGGCCGTTTCCGCACGGTCCAGCAGCTCGTCCACGCCGCCCGGGGACGCCAGGTCGCCGGCGATGGCGACGGGCGCCGGCAGGTCGTGGCCTCGGGACGTCGCTTCGGTGCGGGCCGCGTCGGCGGCGTCGCGCAGGCGCTCCTCGTCGCGGCCGTGAAGGATCAGCGCGTCGCCGCGCCGCGCGAACGCCAGCGCCAGTTCGCGGCCGATGCCGGACGAGGCACCGGTCACCAGCACGCGCCGCGGCGCCTGTCCCGCGGCGCCAGGTGGATCGGGTCGCGCTTCGGCTTCGGTGTCGGCGTCGGGCGTGGGATCGGGTTCGGTGCGATCGTGCGGCATGCGCATACCTCCGGGTGGGTCCGGTCGCGGGCGCCGAATGGGCCGGCGTCGTCGGGTTCGCCTGCTACGATGCCACGCATCGCGTCGTGCGCTCGTTCCCGCGCACGGCCCCAGGAGGTCCCATGAACCTATCGCAACGCATCCAGAAGGTCCGTGCCTCGTCCACCGTCGCGTTCAACACCAAGGCGGCGGAGATGAAGCGCAGCGGCATCGACGTGATCGCCATGACCGCGGGCGAGCCCGACTTCCAGCCGCCGGAGCACGTGTTCGAAGCGGCGCGGGAAGCGATCCGGCTCGGGATGACCAAGTACACGCCGTCGGAGGGCTCGTTCGAACTGCGCGAGGCGATCTGCGCCAAGCACGAACGCGAGAACGGCTGGAGCTCGACACCGGAGCAGGTGATCGTGGGCACCGGCGGCAAGCAGGTGCTCTACAACGCGTTCCAAGCGATCGTGGATCCGGGCGACGAGGTGATCCTCATCGCGCCGTACTGGGTGTCGTACCCCGCGCAGATCGAGGTGGCCGGCGGCACCGTCGTGCCGGTCCGCACCTGGGCGGAGGACGGCTTCGTGCCCGATCCGGATGCGGTGGCCGACGCGTTCGGTCCGCGCACGAAGGCGATCGTCCTGAACAGTCCTAGCAACCCGACGGGCGCGGTCTACCCGCCCGAGGTGATCGAGCGGATCGCGAGCCTGGCCCGCGCCCACGGCGTCTGGCTGATCGCGGACGACCTGTACGAGCACCTGGTGTACGACCGTCCGTTCACGGCCGCCCAGCCGCTCTACCCCGAAGGCACCCTGACGGTGCACGGCGCGTCGAAGGGCTACGCGCTGACCGGCTGGCGGATCGGGTGGGGCGTGGGACCGGCGCCGCTGATCCAGGCGATGAACCGCCTGCAGAGCCAGGTGACGACCGGCGCCAACGCGCTGGCGCAGCACGCCACCGTCGCTGCCCTGAACGAGGTGGAGAAGACCGCGGCCTTCTTCGAAAAGACGCGCGCCGCCTACCGCGAGCGCCGCGGGATCCTGGTGGACGGCCTGAACGGTCTGGGGTTGGCCACGCCGATGCCGCAAGGCGCGTTCTACGCCATGGCCGACCTGACGCCGATCGACGCGGACGAGACGGTGGCCGCCACGCGCCTGCTGGTGGAGGCCCACGTGGCGTCGGTGCCGGGCACCGACTTCCTAGCGCCCGGCTTCGCGCGGTTCAGTTACGCCACCAGCACGGACAACGTGCGCGAGGCCTTGCGCCGGATCGAGGCGCTGCTCGGCTGAGCGGCGCCCCGGTCCGGGCGGAACGTCGGTGCCGTGCTCAGCGCCGCGGATCCAGCGCGTCGCGCAGCGCGTCGCCGACCAGGTTGAACCCGAGCACGACCGCCACGATGGCGAGGCCGGGGAAGGTGGCCACGTGCGGCGCGACGGCCAGGTACTCGCGGCCGCGCGCCAGCATCAGGCCCCACTCCGGTTGCGGCGGGCGCGCGCCCAGGCCCAGGAACCCCAGGCCGGCCGCGAACAGGATGGCGACCGCCATTTGCAGGCTGGACTGCACGATGATCGGGGCGATGGCGTTCGGGATCACGTGCCGGAACAGGATCGGCATGCCGCGCTTGCCCATGGCGCGGGCGGCCTCGACGTACTCCTGGTTCTTCATCGACAGCACGCTGCCGCGCACCAGGCGCGCGTAGATCGGGATCGAGGCGATGCCGACGGCGATCATCACGTTGGTGAGGCCGGTGCCGAAGGTGGCGACCAGCACGATGGCCAGCAGGATGCCGGGGAACGCCAGCATGACGTCCACCACGCGCTGCCCGATCATGTCGGTCGCGCCGCCCAGGAAGCCGGTGATGGCGCCGAACGGCACGCCCACGCCGACGCCGATGCCGACCGAGATCAGGCCGATGAACAGCGAGATCCAGGCGCCGTGCATCAGGCGGCAGAGCAGGTCGCGTCCCTGTTCGTCGGTGCCCAGCAGGTGGAACTTGACGGTGGTGGGACCGTCGACGCCGAACAGCCGAATGTCGGACCGGATCAGGCCGAACGCCCACTCGTACGGCGCGCCGCGCACGAACAGACGGACCGGGTACTTCTCCTCTTCGACGATGGTGATGCCGCCGACGGGATTGCGCGTGACGGGCGAGACGAACAGGCCCAGTTCCCCGTCCGGCCCACGGTAGGTGACGCCGGTGCCGGGCGGCACGTAGGTGGTGCGCAGGCTCTGTTGCGATGGGGAGTACGGCGCCAGGAACGGCGCGAACGCGACAATGATCAGGAAGAAGCCGATGATGGTGAAGCCGACGACGGCCAGGGTGTTGCCGAACAGGCGTTTGCGCCAACGCGGGGCGGAGCGCTTGCGTTCAGTCATAGCGGATCCTCGGGTCGATGGTGCCGTAGACCAGGTCGACCAGCAGGTTCACCACGATGAAGGTCATGGCGATGACCAGGACGGCCCCCTGCACCACCGGATAGTCGCGCGCCAGGATCGAATCGACCAGCAGCCGCCCGACGCCGGGCCAGTTGAATACCGTCTCGGTCAGCACCGCACCCGCCATCAGGTTGCCGAACTCCAGGCCGCCGATGGTGACGACCGGGATGAGAGCGTTACGGAGCCCGTGCTTGAACACGATGAGGCGCCCTTGCAGGCCTTTGGCGCGGGCGGTACGGATGAAGTCCTGATCCATCACTTCGAGCATGGCGGAACGGGTCATGCGCGAGATGATGGCGGTACTGCTGACGCCGAGGGTGATGGCGGGCAGGACCAGGTGCGCGAGGGTGCCGCGGCCGGCTACGGGGAACCAGCCTAGGTTCACCGAGAAGTAGAGGATGGCGAGCAGGCCGAACCAGAACACGGGCATCGACACGCCCAGCAGGGCGAGGAAGGTGACCAGCGCGTCGGCCCAGGTATTTCGCTTCAGGGCGCTGATGACGCCGGCAGGCACGCCGATGAGGAAGGCGACAATGATCGCGGAGAAGGCTAGTTCGAGCGTGTTCGGGAAGCGCTGGCGCAGGTCGTCGATCACCAACCGGTTCGTGCGGGTCGACCTGCCCAGGTCGCCCTGCGCCATGTTGCCCAGGAACAGCACGAACTGTTCGGGCACCGGCCGGTCCAGGCCGAAGCGGACGCGGATCCGTTCGACCGTGGCTTCGTCGGCGAACTCGCCGGCCAGCAGGATGGCCGGATCGCCGGGCGCCAGGCGGACCATCGCGAACACGATCACGATCACGCCCAGGATGGCGGGGATCGCGACCAAGGCGCGACGAAGGAAGTATTGGAGCACGTGGAACCTCTGCTAAGAATATGAATGGAGAAGATACGGGCCGGAGCCAGGGCGGTCAGATAGAGCCGTGGCCCGCCCGCGAACGGGCGGGCCAC
>JBBDSD010000114.1:7107-9707 GCA_040905065.1 Trueperaceae bacterium
CCCACGGCTGGTGAGGACGTCGCCCTCGATCCAGGGTCGTCAGTCCAGGGTGGCTCCGTGCGCGAGCACGCGCTCGGTCGGGTGGATGACCAGACCGTTCACGGCGTCGTTGACGGCGACCAGCTGGGTCTCGCTGTGCAGGAACAGCCACGGGGCGTCCTCGTGGATGATCTGCAGCGCGTCTTCGTACAGCGCTTCGCGAGCGGCGGGGTCGGTGTTGGTGCGCGCCTCTTCGAGGAGAGCGTCGACCTCGGGGTTGCTGTAGAAGGCGCGGTTGGAGCCGTTCGGCACGTGCTCGCTGGTGTGGAACAGCGCGAACAGGCCGTAGTCGGCGTCCCCGGTGACGGTGCCCCAGCCGAGCAGCGCCATCGGCACGTCGTTCTCTTCGGCCGGACGGGCGGTCAGTTCCAAGTAGGAGGCCCACTCGAGGGTCTCGATCTGGGCATCGATGCCGGCGCCGGCCAGCTGGCTCTGGATCGCCTCGGCGATCTGAATGTCCTGCAGGTAGCGGCCGGTGGGCGAGTACAGCGTCACGCTGATGCCGTCGGGGTAGCCGGCCTCGGCCAGCAGCTCACGGGCGCGCTCCGGGTCGTACTCGTAGGTACCGACCGGGGTGTAGCCGAAGACGCCGGGCGAGATGGCCGCGTCGCTCGGGCGCACGGCGCCGCCGGTGATGAACTCGGCGATCTCTTCCTTGTTCACGGCGTGGTTGATCGCCCGGCGGACGCGGACGTCCTCGAACATCTCGAGCGAGTGGTTGAAGTAGATGTAGATCGTCCGCACGCTGCTGACGTTCTCGACGTTCAGGAACGACAGGCTGTTGAGGCGGTCGATGTCCTGCGGCGGCACGCGGACGGCGACGTGCGCCGAGCCGGCCTCCGCCATCGCCATGCGGGTGGTGTTCTCCGGCACGGCCAGGAAGCGGACGCCGTCGATCTGGGCGTTCTCGCCCCAGTAGCCGTCGAAGCGAGCCAGGTCGATCTGCTCGCCGCGATCCCAGCTGGTGAACTGGAACGGACCGGTGCCGAGAGGTTCGGAGCCGAAGTCTTCGCCGGCCGCTTCGACGTGCGACGGCAGCACGATGGCGGTGGTGCTGTGCGTCAGGTGCGCGAGCAGCGGGGCGAAGGTGCTGGCCAGGTGGAAGCGGAAGGTCAGGTCGTCGACGACCTCGATCTCGTCCACGCGGTTCAGCAGGAAGCGGAAGGTGAAGGCGTTGTCCGGGTTCAGGAACCGGTCCATGCTGCCCTTCACGATCTCCGCCGTCAGCGGGGTGCCGTCGTGGAAGGTGACGTCGTCACGCAGGGTGAAGGTCCACACGGTGCCGTCGTCGTTGGAGCTGAAGTCGGTGACCAGGTTCGGCACGATATCGCCGTCGGGCGTGAGCTCGAACAGGGTCTCGTACAGGTGGCTGGTGACGGTCGCGCTAGGGGAGTCGGTCACGTCGTGCGGGTCGAGGCTGACCGCGTCGGTGCCTTGCGCGATCGTCAGCGTCTGGGCGGAGGCCCAGGCGGTGATCGCCAGGGCGACCGCTAGGGCGGTCAGGATTCGGATGGGACGTAGGTTCATACGTTCGTGATCTCCTTTCGAGCGGTGTTGCTTTGCGAGAGGATCCGGGACGCCCGCCAGGCCCGCGACCGGATGTCGCGGAGCGTACGTCGTTTCGTGAAACCCCTCGTTGACGTTCAGGGTACACCACGAAACGGCGGTGCGGTCAACGATGCCGTCTTGGTGGGCACTCGTGACGGGCGTTCGTGGCTTCGTCGCTCCCCGGACACGCGGCCGGCGCACTCGCGATGCGATGCTATGGGCATGCCGACCGACGATGCGACCTTCGAAGACCGACGGGGACGGCGCCTGGCCGCCCGCTACGAACGACCCTCGGACCGAGACCCGGCAGCCACCGTGCTGCTGGCGCACTGCTTCACCTGCGGCAAGGACCTGAAGGGACTGGTGCGCCTGTCGCGCACGCTGACCGAACTCGGGTTCGGCGTGCTTCGGCTGGACTTCGCCGGACTGGGCGAAAGCGAGGGCGACATGGGCGAACAGGGCATCGGAGGCGACGCCGAAGCGCTGATCGATGCCGCCGCCTGGCTGAGCGAACGCGGCGATCCGCCCGCCCTGCTGATCGGCCACTCCGCCGGCGGCCTGGCGGCGCTGTCGGCCGCTCCGGAGATCGCCTCGCTGCGCGCGGTGGCGACGATCGGGTCGCCGGCCGATCCCGAGCACCTGACCCAGACGGTCGACGACCGAACGGTGAGCGGCGACGACGGTGACGACGGCGACGACGGATCGCGCACGGTCCAGATCGGCCCCCGCACGCTGCGGCTTCCCGCTAGCTTCTTCTCCGATCTCGCCTCGCGCGACATGCAGGGGTGCCTGAATCGGATCGAGGTGCCGTTGCTGATCGCGCACGGTCCGGACGACGAGATCGTCGGGATCGATCAGGCGGAGCGCCTGTTCGCGATGGCCACGCACCCGAAGTCGTTCCTCTCGCTCGGAAAGGCGGCGCACCTGTTGCCGCGCGAGGCGGACGCGCGCTTCGTGGCCTACGCCGTCGGCGGCTGGGCGCTGGGTGTGATGGAGCAGGACGGCGGTGCGTC
>JBBDSD010000115.1:0-1593 GCA_040905065.1 Trueperaceae bacterium
GACGGCGTGTTCGCGGCGATGGAAGAGGTGTTCGGCAGCCAGGGCTGACGCCGCTGCGCGCAGGCGCGTAGCGCCGAGCACGAGGCGTCAGTCCCCGGGCTGAGCCACGGCGCTGTGCCTTCAGGCCACGCCCGAGGCGAACCACTCCAGCCCGGGGAGGTTGCGCACGACCCACCAGACCGGCAGCGCCACGGTGATCCCGATCGCCAGCCGGGACCCGATGCGCGGTGCGTGTGGCCGGGTGCCGCGCTCGTGGCGCCACCATGCGACCAGCCCCCACAGCAGCAGCGGCACCAGCGCGACGAACAGCAGGTTGTGGTCCGCCGCGACCCCGAGGTTGCCGCGGGTCAGTGCTCGGGTCGCCCGCAGCGTCCCGCAACCGGGACAGTCCAGCCCGCCGGTCACCCACTTGAACGGGCACATGCCCAGCGACCCCGGCTCGTTGGGGTCCACGACGTTGACCAGGACGCAGACGGCCACTGCCGCCGCTGCGGCGGCCGCTGGTCGCCGCGGACGTCCGCGTAGCCGATCGATGGCGGTCGGGGCAGGTGCGACCCGCAGGGGTGCCGTGGCCATCAGGGGTTGGTCGCGTTGAACAGCAGGCAGTCGTCCTCGAACGGCGTGCCGCGCACGTCGCCCTCGCACAGGCCGATGCAGAACTCGTACTCGAGCGAGCCGGGTTCGGCGGTAGCGCACTGGCCGGCGGCCCCGAAGATGGTGGCTGAACCGGCGACCATGAGTGCGGTGGCGCCGACCCAGAATGCCAGCCCGACGCCGATCGCCCACAGGGTCCAGGTCCTCGCACGACGGGCGTGCTGCACCGCAGCCGCGCGATCTCCGGCCTTCAGCGCCGCCTCGGCACGGCCGGCGTTGAGTGCCCCGGCGACGGCGATCGGGGCGCAGCACAGGATGGTGGCCACGATCGACTGCCAGGTCCACGTGCTGGGCGCGTCGGCGCTCGATGCGGCCGTTGCGGGCGCGGCCGCCGTTGGCGCCTGGGCGGTGCCGCCGGCGGTGTGCTCGGTCCAGGCGGATCCGTCCCAGTAGCGCTGCTGGGTCGCGTCCTGCGGGTCGGGGTACCACCCGGCGGGAGGTGTCTCACTCACGGCCGTCTCCACATCACTCTCGCGGGCAGCAGACCCTAATGGGTGAGCGCCCCGGTGGGTGCGTTGGCCAAACTGCCGAACCTAGAAGTCGCTGAAGCCGCTCATGCCGATGACGAGGAGGAAGAAGGCGATGTAGCCGACGACCACGAGGCCCCACACGCCCAGCCCCCACAGCGTCCACTTCTTCGCCTGGTTCGCATACTTGGCCGCGGCCACGCCGTCGCCGCTCCTGAGCGCCTGCTCGGCACGTCCGGCGTTGAGTGCGCCGGCCACGCCGAACGGCGCACAGCACAGGATCGTCACCACGATCGACTGCCACGTCCAGGTGTCGGGTGCGGTTCCCCCGGGGGCTGTCGTCCCGGCCGCGCCCGTCGCTGCTGCGTTGGTTGCCGGCGCCCGGGCGGTGCCGGTGGCGGTGTGTTCGGTCCAGGTGGATCCGTCCCAGTAGCGCTGCTGGGTCGCGTCCTGCGGGTCGGGGTACCACCCG
>JBBDSD010000116.1:0-9619 GCA_040905065.1 Trueperaceae bacterium
AGCTCCAGCGCGTCACCACGCGCCATAGGAAGCCGCGGACGAACACGCCAGCGGTAGTCATCATCTCGACCAGACGGCCGCCGGGATTGCCGCGCAGGTCCAACACCAGGGCCTCCGCGCCGGCCCGTTCCGCCGCCTGCACCGCCGTGCGCACGCCGGCCGAGGTGCCGGAGCGCGCCAGGTCCTCGACCGTGATCACGCCCAGGCGGTCCTCGACCCGCCATGCGACCGGTCCTGCCCGGCCGTGCTCCGTACGGGACCCCAACCACGGCGCGGGTACCGGCCGATCGGCGAACACGCCGATGCACGGCAGGTCGCCGTACGCCTCGCGCACGCGCTCGACCTCGTCCGGTGGCACGAAGCGGGAGTGATCGTCGGCCAGTTCGTTCACCATCCGCATCAGAATCCGGTCGACCGCCCCCGGATCGTCGCGCGCCTCCGTGCGGAGCGCGGCGCGGTAGCGGTCCCGCACGCGGTCCCAGTCGACCGGTACGGTGGACAGGTCCCAGTAGCGCTCGTCGACGAGGGTCCAGACGCGCTCTAGGCGTTTCAGGCCGTCGGCGACCGGATCGGTCGTCCGGACCGGCGTCTCGGCGACCCCGACCTGCCACGCGCAAAGCGCGACCAGCGCCGCCGCCAGCGTGTGCGTCGCTCGAGCGACGACGCGACCGGGCGACGGTGCGTTCACGTCGAGGTGGAGGCGAGGGACCGCGCCTCGCGTTCCAGGGTGCGCCGGTCGACGACGCGACGCTGCGCCCCGATCTCGGTGGTGTTCAGCGCGCCGGCGACGTTTCCGGCGCGCGCGGCGGCCAGCAGATCGGAGCCGCGCAGGATGGCGTGCGCGAAGGCGGCGGTGTAGTAGTCGCCGGCCCCGGTGGTGTCCACGACTTCGTCGACGTCGTACGGATCGACCAGCTCCGAACGCTCGGGCGTGATCACGATCGATCCCATCTCGCCGACCTTGACGATCAAGCGCTGGATGCCGCGCTCCGCGAGGCCCTGTGCCGCCTCGGAGATGGTGCCTTGGCCGGTGAGGGCGAACAGTTCGCGCTCGTTCAGGAGCAGGTAGTCGACCTTGCGGATCAGGCCGATCAGGCGCGCCTGCAGTGCGTTCACCGCGCCGGTCCCCATGTCGACGAAGGTGGTCGCTCCGGCCGCGCGCGCCAGTTCGAGCGCCTTGACGGCGTAATCGCGTTGCGGCCCGTCGACCAGGCTGTAGGCGCTCACGACCAGTCCGTCCAGACCGTCGAACACCGAGGCGTCCAACGCCGACGCGTCCAGATTGCGGCTGGCCCCGATCGCGGTGATCATGGTGCGTTGCGTGTCCGGCGTGACCAGGATGGTGACGCTGCTGGTCTGCAGGTCGGGATCGACCTGGATCAGGTCGGGCGAGACGCCCGCTTCGGTGACGTTCCGCAACGCCAGCTCGCTGAACGGTCCGGTGCCGACCCGGGTGGCGATGCGGGTGTCGTTCCCGAGTCGCGCCAGCGCCGTGGCCAGCGTGCCGCCGGCACCGCCCGGTTCCATCACGGCCCGGGTGGCGGTCGTTCCGCCCCCGGGCTCGGGGACGTCGTCCACGAAGTACATCTGGTCGACGGTCGCGTCGCCGACGACGAGGAACTCAGCCATCGCTCCCTTTCTCGTTCGAACGATTCAGGGTCGCTCGGAATCGTCCCCGAGTATACCGGAACGCCCGGCCCCGGCGTCCGCTCCGGGATCGTGCACCCCGAGCGTCTCCGCCAGGCGCGACCAGGTCGCGAGGTCCAGCGCCTCCGCCCGGATCATCGGCGCCAGCCCGCAGGCGACCAAGGCGACCGCGACGGCGTCCGCGTCGTACCCGGCGGTGACCAGGTTCTTCCGCAGCGTCTTGCGGCGATGGCGGAACCCGTCGCGGATCAGCGTGAACAGGGCGGGACGGTCGCGCGCCTCGGGACGGACCTCGAAGCGCACGATCGAACTGGCGACCTTCGGTGGGGGCAGGAACGCCCCGGGCGCCACGTGGCGGACCAGGGTCGGGCGCGACCAGTGGCGGCACACCAGGCTGAACGCGCCGAACCCGACCTGGCCGGGCGACGCCACCATCCGTTCCGCCACCTCGCGTTGCACCACCACCACCAGGCGACGGTAGCGCCCCGACCGAAGCGCCTCGGCCACGATCGCGGTCGCGACCGCGTACGGAAGGTTCGCGATCAGTAGGCTTCCCGGGGGCAGGCGACGGTGATCGAAGCGGACCGCGTCGGCGTGCACGATCTCGACGTTCCCTGCGCCCTCGGTGGTTTCGCGCAGGGCGGGAAGCAGACGCGCGTCCAGCTCGACCGCGATCACGCGCGGTCCTCGCTCCGCCAAGGCGCGCGTCAGGACGCCCAATCCGGGCCCGACCTCCAACACGGTGTCGCTCGGGCCGGGATCGCCGGCGTCGACCACGGCGCGCAACGCCGGCCGGTCGACCAGGAAGTTCTGCCCGAACGCCTTGTCCGCCGTCAGGCCGTGCCGGGCCAGCAGCGCCCGCACCTGCCGAGCCGAACCGAGGTCGAGCGGAGGCTCCCCGCCTCTCGCCGGCGCCGTCAGGGAACCCGTTCGCGCAGGACCGCGTCCAGTCGCGCGTGGGCGGTCTTCAGGTCGGTGTCGGCCACGATCGCGAACTCGCTGGCCAACAGCGCCTTGGCGGCCTCCATCACGTCGCGTTCCGTGGCGGCCAGCCCCTTCTCGAGATCGCGCTTGGCCAGGACGCCGATCAGCTTCGCCAGCTGGTAGGCGTCCCCGCCCCCGACGATCTCCTGCTCCGCCCGGTAGCGCGGCGGCCACTGCTGGGGGAGGTTCAGGTCGCCTGCGGCCATGGCGTGCTCCAGGCGCGCGAGTTCGTCGGTGCCCACCGTGGTGCGGAGACCCACCTCCCGCCCCTTCTGGAGCGGTACCAGCACCTCCATGTCGCCGCGTACGAAGACGATCTTCAGGTACGCCTGCGTTTCGCCTAGCACTTCGCGCGAAGTGATCTCCTGGACGACGCCCGCCCCTTGCGAGGGGTAGACGACGCGATCGCCGGGCTGAAAAGGCATGCGTCCTCCTCCGCGCTAAAGTACCACAAGGCGTTCGCGGCACCGACGCCGATCGCGCGTTCCGGACCGCGCTGCGGGCGCGGCGTGGGCGCCGCGTCAGGCGGACGCCCCGACCAGGCGCAGCCACGCCTGCGTCGTGACCCCCGCCAGGACCACCGAGGTCGCGAACCCTCCGGCGAACGCTGCCAGCAGACGCCCCATCGTCGGCTCCACGTCGCGGCCGGCGACGGCTACGCGTGCCGCCACCAAGCCGATCCCGGCGGCCACGACCCACCAGACCGGACCCCCGGTCAACGCCCGCATCGTGGCGTCGTCCAGGTCCGCTGCGACCGACACTCCCGCGACGCCGGCCACGATCAGGCCCGCCCCCAGCACGCCGCCCTCGATCCAGACGCGGCGTCCGCTGCCGAGGCCGCGGCGACCGAGGAGCGCAGCGCCGATCCACCAGAGGGGCGCCACGGCGACCGCGATCAGGGTCGCGGCGAGGAACGCCAACGCCGCGTGCCCCGCCGCCTCCGACCCCGGTCGCCACGGGTCCCAGTCCATGGCGACCGCCAGACGGTCGATCCAGGTCGGCCGGTACGGCTCCGCGTCGTCGACCGCCCAGACGGTGAGGCCACCCAGGTAGCGGCCGGACGAGAAGACGACGCCGGTCGTGCCGGCCGCGGCGCGCCCGTCCAGGTGTTCGGGGGCCGACGGGAGCCGCACCACGCGCTCGGCCCGCTCGCCGCGTTCCTGCACCAGATGCACGCCGTCCACCCAGGTCCAGCGATCTTGCAGGCGGCCCAGCAGGCGCCCCTCGCCGAGCGTGCGCAGCGTCCTGTTCGGCCCGGACCGCGCCACCAGGCCCGCTTCGGTCGGCCAGGCTGCCTGCACCGTTCCCGACGCGTCGTGCGCCAAGCGGATCACGTCCCGGTCGCCGAGGCGCAACGCCGGCCCCCACCGCTCCGGTGGGTCGGGCGTCGCGGCTTCGTCCGCCCAGCGGGTCGCGTAGGCGGCCCAGTCGGCGTCCACCTGCCCCAGCACCGATTCGGTGGTCCCCTCCAACCAGGCGACGTGGAGCGCACTGGGGCCGCGCAGCGCGTCGAGCCCCGCCACCTTCTCGTCGCGCACCGCGACGTCGCGCACCGTGCCGTCCCAGGCGTGGTGCCGCACGGTCCAGCCGCCCGCCTCGATGAGCACGGCGACCAGTTCGGGTCGCTGTGCGTTCGCCACCGTCCGGATGCGCGGCGTCTGGCGAACCGTCAGCACCCGGCGTTCCTCGCCGCGCCAGTACCAACGCACGGTGGTGGTGCCGTCGGCAAGGTCGCGTTCCGCCCACACGATCAGCGGATGGCCGTCGGCCGAACCGGCCCAGAGTCCGCGCACGCCGCGCGTGTCCCGTAGGCGCTGCTGCGGTCCCGCCGGCCGTTGCGCGAGCACGATGCCCTGCCCGTCCTCCCAGACGGCGACCGGACCGTCCGGGCCTGCGGCCATGGCCACCTTGGCGTCGCCCCAGGCGTCGATCTGACCGAGGGCCGTCGGTCGCCCGAAGTCGCCGCTGGCGATCGGAACGCCGTCGGCCGCGGCGACGCCGGACGCGAGGACGGCGGCACCGAGGACGGCGGCACCGAGGACGCCGAGCGTCGCGAGGATGGTGAGAAGCACGGCTGAAAAGCCGGTGCACGTCCGCCGCATCACGCCCGACGCTACCCCCGTGGCGCGCCGCTGGGGGACGCGCGCGGCACGTCGACGGGTGTCTTCGGTACCGGGCGAGCGGTCTTCGGTCGTGCGCGACCGGTATCGTCGCGCCAGCGCAGCGCCGGCCACCTTCGGCCGTCGCCGACGCCCACCGCCGAGCACGAGGGGAGACCGCATGCCCGTACGTACCGCCAACGCCGTCTGGAACGGCGACCTGCCGTCCGGATCCGGAACCGTGTCCGTCCAGAGCGGCGCGCTCGACGGCGCCCGCTACTCCGCCGCGTCCCGCTTCGAGGAGGGTACCGGGACCAACCCGGACGAACTGCTGGGCGCCGCGCACGCCGGCTGCTTCGCGATGGCGCTCGCGAACGCGTTGGCCACGGCCGGACACGCGCCGACCCGTGTCGCGACCGATGCGCAGGTGCACCTGTCGATGGAGGGCGGCCCGCACGTCGCCAAGATCGTGCTGACGTGCGACGCGGAGGTACCGGGCCTGAATGACGCCACCTTCCAGGAGTACGCCGAGGCGACCAAGGTCGGCTGCCCGATCAGCAAGAGCCTGGCCGTCGAGATCGAGCTGCACGCCACCCTGCGCTGAGGCGTCCGCCCCCGCGTCCGCTCAGGCGTTCGCGGGGGCGGTCGTTCGGAACTGGGTTTCGAACAGGGTGCGATAGAGACCCGGTTCCTGCACCAGGCGATCGTGCGGACCGGTCTGCACGATCCGGCCGCGGTCCAGCACCACGATCCGGTCGGCGTGCACGACCGTCGACAGCCGGTGCGCGATCACCAGGCTGGTGCGCCCCCGCATGAGACGTTCCAGCGCCTCTTGCACCATCGCTTCCGACTCGCCGTCCAGGCTCGAGGTCGCTTCGTCCAGCACCAGCAGCGACGGGTCCTTGAGCAGCGCCCGGGCGATCGCGATGCGCTGGCGCTGGCCTCCCGACAGGCGCAACCCCCGTTCGCCCACCTTCGTGTCCCAGCCGTCCGGCAGTTCTTCGACGAACGCGAGCGCGTTGGCCGCACGGACGGCGTCGACCACCTGGTCGAACGGGGCGTCCGGTCGACCGTAGCGGACGTTGTCGGCGACGGAGCCGGAGAGCAGCAGCGTCTCTTGCGGCACCAGCCCGACGGCGGCTCGCAGGGTGCTCGGGTCGACGTCGCGCAGGTCCACCCCGTCGATCCGCACCGCGCCGGCGCTCGGGTCGAAGAAGCGTGGCACCAGCGACGCCAGCGTGCTCTTGCCCGCCCCCGACGGGCCGACCAGGGCGATCACCTCGCCCGGGGACGCTTCCAGGGTCACTTCGTGCAGGACCGGTGCCTCGCCGGGTCCGTAGGCGAAGGTGACGCCGTCGAACTGGAGTCGCCGCGGCCTCCGGGGCATCGGGACCGGATCGGCCGGCGGGGGCAGGTCGCTGCGCTCGTCCAGCAGCTCGAAGATGCGTCGCGAGGCACCGAGGCCCTCCTGCAGTTGGGCGTACAGGCCGGTGAAGCCGGCGACCGACCCCGCGATGAACAGTGTCAGCAACAGGAACGCGATCAGGTCGCCCGGGGCGAGGGCGCCGTCCAGCACGCGCCTGCCGCCGACCCACAGCACCAGGGTGACGCCGCTGAACATCGCCAGCACTACGCTCGGCACGAAGGTGGCGCGCATGCGCACGCGCCGGATCGCCTTCTGCAGGGCCGTGTCGATCCCGCGCGCGTAGCGGGCCGCCTCGGACGACTCGGCGGTGAACGACTGCACCACGCGGATGCCGGCGATCGCCTCCTCGGCGTCGGCGTTCGCGTCGCCGATCGCGTCCTGCACGTCGCGGGACAGGTCGCGCAGGCGGCGTCCGAAGAGGGCGGCGGCGATGATCACCGCCGGCACCACGGCCAGCATCACCGCGGTCAGGCTGGCGTCGATGATCAGCAGCGCGACCGTCCCCCCGAGCAGCGTCACCGCTTGGGTGACCACCTGCGCGATCGAGGTCGACACTAGGCCCTGGACCGTCGCCACGTCGGTCGTCAGGCGTGAGGTGATCTCGCCGGTCTTGCGGCGCAGGAAGAAGGTGGGGGAGAGGGTGAGCAGGTGCTCGAACAGGCGCTTGCGCAGGTCGGCCACCACCCGTTCGCCGACCACGCCCATCCACCACACCCGCAGGTAGTTGAAGGCGGCCTGCAGCACCGCCACCGCCACCAGTACCAGTGCGATCGGCCCCGGTCCGAACGCGCTGGCCGGGTCGCCGTCCGCGACGCGGAAGGCGTCGTTGAACAGTTCGCGGGCCAACAGCGGAAAGGCGAGCTGCACCAGGCTGGCGATCAGGGTGGCCAGCAGGGCCCAGGCGAGCCGACCGCGGTACGGCCCGGTCAGCGCCCAGAGCCTCCGCAGGGGGCGTACGTCGCGGACCGGTGCGCGCTGCTGGGCGGAGCCGACGTCGTCCGAGCGGCCTGGTCGTCGGGGGCGGAACACCGGGGCACGATACCGCTCGCCACGGTACGGTCGGGTCGATGGGCGACGCGCACGGATCACGCCCCCTCTGGACGCCGGGACCAAAACGCGTGGCGGACTCCGCCATGACCGCGCTGCGTCGCGACGCGAGCCGGGTGGCCGGACGCGAGCTGGCGGACTACGGGGCACTGCACGCCTGGAGCGTCGAAGCGCCGGACGCGTTCTGGTCGATGCTGGCCGAGGCGTGGATCGACTGGCGGACGCCTCCCGTGCGCACGCGCTCGGACCATCCGCTGCCGTTCGCGCGCTGGTTCGAGGGCGGCCGCTGCAACGTGGTGGACCGGTTGTTGTGGCCGCCCCATGTGGCGGAGGACGATCTCGCGGTGGTGGCGGTCGCCGAGGACGTCTCGCCGGTGCACTGGTCGTTCGGTCGCTTGCGACGCGAGGCGGCGGCGGTCCAGCGCGCGCTGCGGTCGCTGGGTCTCGGTCCCGGCGACGCCGTGGCCGCCTACGCCGACAACGTGCCCGAGGTGGTGGCGACCTTCTTGGCGTGCGCCGCGGACGGGATCCGGTTCACCAGCGGCAGCCCCGACTTCGGGGTGGACGCCGCCGTCGCGCGCTTCGAGCAGGTGCGGCCCGCGGTCGTGCTGGCGTCGCTTCGTAGCCGCTACGCGGGGCGCGATCACGATCGCCGCGAGGCGGCGGCGGAGCTGGCGCGCCGTCTGGGCACGGTACGTACGGCGGTGGCGCTGCCGGCCGCGGGCGGAGCGGCGGTGGATCCCCCCAGCGGGTTCACGACGTACCGACGTTGGACCGACCTGGGGGAGGCGACGGCGCACGGTCCGGAGACGCGGGCGCTTCCGTTCGATCAGGAGGCGTACGTGCTGTACTCGTCGGGGACCACCGGTGCGCCCAAGGCGATCCGGCATCGCGCCGGCGGGGCCCTGCTGAACCAGTGGAAGGAACTGCGCTATCACCTGGACGTGCGGCCGGGCGACCGCGTGCTGGTCACGACCACCATCGGCTGGATGATGTGGAACTGGCAGGTCGCTGCGCTGGGGGCGGGTGCGGCGATCGTGCTGGTGGACGGTTCGCCGGTGCACCCTGCGCAGAATCGGTTGTGGCGCGTCGCGGAGGAGGAGCGCGTCACGCTGTTCGCGACCAGCGCCGGCTACCTGCACCGCATGGCGGGGGGACGGTTTCGGCCGCGGGAGCTGAAGCTCGGGGCGCTCCGCACCGTGACGTCGACCGGGTCGCCGCTGTCGCCCGACGGGTTCCGCTGGGTGTACGACGCCGTGAAGTCGGACCTGCACCTGGCGAGCATCTCGGGGGGCACCGACATCGTGGGCTGCTTCCTGATCGGCGTGCCGACGGAGCCGGTGCACGCCGGCGAGCTGCAGCGGCCCGCACTGGGTGTGGACCTCGCGGTGCTGGACGAGGACGGCACGCCGCTGGTTCTGGGGGCGGGCGAGCTGGTCTGCCGCTCGCCGTTGCCGTCGATGCCGTTAGGGTTCGTCGGCGATGGGGACGGGCGTCGCTACCGCGAGACGTACGCCGAGCGCTTTCCGGGGGCGTGGACGCACGGCGACCGGATCGAGCGTACGGCGAGCGGGGGCTTCGTGCATCACGGTCGGAGCGACGCCACCCTGAACCCAGGTGGCGTCCGCATCGGCAGCGCCGAGGTGACCGGGCCGTTGCTGGCCGAGGCGGACGTCGTCGACGCGGCGGCGGTGCCGTGGCGCAGCGGAACGGAGGAGGCCATCGTGCTGCTGGTGGTGCTGCACGACGGCGTGGCGCTGGACGATCCTCTGGCCGAGCGGTTGCGAACGCGGATCCGCACGGCGGCCAGCCCGCGGCACGTGCCGGCCCGCATCGTGGCGGTGCCGGATCTCCCGCGGACGCGCAGCGGCAAGACGATGGAGCGGGCGCTGGCGGCGCTGGTCCGTGGCGAGCCGACCGGCTCGCTGGCAGGTGCCGCCAATCCGGAGGCGTTGGACGCCGTCCGGCGCGTGCTGTTGGAGACGTCCCCGCCGCCGACGTGACGCGTCGCCGCCCGCAGGCGAGGACGCGAGGTTCGCACGATGGCGAGGCAGGACACCGTGTCCGTTCCGTCGTGCTCAGGTCAGCGGACGTCCGGCGAGGCGGGAGACGGTGCGTTGCAGCTGGAACTCGTCGAACGGCATGGGCATCGTCTCCGCCTTCGGCCGACGCATCCGGCCGAACCAACCGGTACGGTCCTCGCCCGCCGTCAGCAGCAGGGCGGGCAGGTGCGCCCGTCCCGGAAGCGACCGCACCGATCGGATCAGCTCCCATCCTTCTCCGGCCGCGTCGTCGATCACCAGCACGCTCGGGTGGACCTCGTCCAGGCGGCGCAGCGCCTGCTCGGCGTCGTCGGTCGTCTCGACGCCGATGCCGACCCGGTGCAGCGACAGGCGCAGCAGGCGGGCGACGGTGG
>JBBDSD010000117.1:0-1588 GCA_040905065.1 Trueperaceae bacterium
CGCTTCGTTCCGCCCGGGGCCGACCCCGCGGTCGGTTCGGGCGCGGCCGGCACGGACGGCGCCGACGCCTCCGGTCCCTCGTGGCCGGCCAGCGTGGACGGCACGGTCGCCGAACGCGGGAATCCGGCATCCTCCGTCGGTGGCCACGGCCGCGTCCGAGCGTGGGCGCGCACGCTCGGTCGCTGGCGCAGCACCGCGACGCGCTGGGCGTCCGCACCCGGGGCGCTGCGCACCTGGGCGCTGACGCTGGTCCTGACCGTGGCCTCGGCCGGCCTGGTCGCGATGGGGTGGAGCCGCTCGATGGTGGACCGCAGCGTGACGGTGCCCGAGCTGATCGGTCGCTCTGCCGACGATGCGGCAGCGACGCTGGTCCAGGCCGGGCTCCGGGTCGACCCGCACCCGCTCGATGCGGAGGGGAGCGCAGGGGACGTCCTGCGCCTCGATCCGGCGCCGGGATCGACGGTGCGTCCCGGACGCACCGTACGCCTGGAGTACGTACGTGCCGACGAAGGCGGCGCCACCCAGACCGTGCCCTCCCTGACCGGAAGGCCGCTGGCGGAGGTCGGCGCCCGCCTGGCGGAGGTGGGCCTGCGTCCCGGCGACGTGGCGCGCGTGCCGGCCCGCTTGCCCGCCGGCACGGTGCTGGCCCAGCGGCCAGCGGCCGAGGAGCGCGCAGCGCCCGGCGGTTCCGTGCACCTCCTGGTCAGCGACGGACCGTCTCCCGAACGGACCTTTCTGCCCGATCTGGGCGGCATGCCGGTCGACGAAGCCCGCCGGTGGGCCCGCCTGGCCGGCCTACCGGCCGACCGGATCCGCGTCGACGCCGTGACCGTTCCGGACGCGGAACCGGACCAGGTCGTCGGCATGACGCCGGCCGCCTGGCACCCGTTCCGCCTGGACGGCACCACCGTCCGCCTGCTGGTCGCCGATCCGCGCGTCGACGAGGAGGAGACCACGAACGACGCGAGCGGCGGAGCCCGCATGCTGGACCTGGTCGGCTTGAGCCGCGACGATGCCTTGGACGCGCTTCGGAGCGCCGGCCTGCAGGCGCAGGAACGCCGGGCGGTGAACGCGGCGCTGCCGCGAGGCGTCGTATCGCACGATCCTCCGCCCGGCGCTCCGGTCGGCGGCGGTCCGGTGCGCCTGCTCGTCAACGTGCATCCGGTGGCCCTACCCTCGCCGGACCCGACGGTCCGGATCGTGACGCCCAGCCTGCGATGGATGCCGTACCGATTCCTGATCGAGCCGGGCATTCCGGCCCAGACCGCCGTCATCACTGCCCGCACCGCGGACGGCGAGGCGACGCAGGTGCTGGAGCGCGACGTGGCGGGCGGAGACGTGCTGGAGGGCGCCTGGCCGACCCTCCGTCCCGGCCCGGTCACCTTCGAACTGACGCTCAACGGCGTGCCCTACGCCGACGCCCGCATCAACCGCGAGGTACCGGAGCCCTGATCTACGCCGTCCTGTAGCGGTCGTCCGCCCGAAGCGGCCGACGCGCGCGCTATGCTCCGGTGTTCGCAACGGCGGCGACCGACCGGTTCGGCACCGGTCCTACGCCACCTTGCCCCGTCCCCGCGCGCCCCCCCCC
>JBBDSD010000118.1:0-1586 GCA_040905065.1 Trueperaceae bacterium
TCGGCGACAATCCCGACGAGCCGAACGAAGCGTGGGAGGTCGTGCGCTACACGCCCGGCGTGACCGGCTTCGTGGGGACCTCGTCCAAGGCGGTGCCGCTCTCGCCCGAGGAAGAGTTGCGCATGCTGGGGACGCTCGGCATCACCGGATCGAAGCAGGCTCCCAAGATCAAGGTGACCTTCCACGTCGGCGACATGGTGCAGGTGACGTCCGGGCCGTTCGCCGACTTCACCGGCGTCGTCTCCGACGTGAATCAGGAACGCGGCACCCTCAAGGTGCTGGTGTCCATCTTCGGGCGGGAGACCCCCGTCGAACTCGACTTCGCGCAGGTCGTCAAGAGCTGACGCCCGACCGCGTCGCGCGCCATCACCCCGGGGCCGGGCCGCCCGCGGGGGAGCGTAAGGAGGCATCATGGCCAAGAAAGTCGTAGGCATCGTGAAGTTGCAGTTGCCGGCCGGAGCAGCGACGCCCGCTCCGCCCGTCGGGCCGGCACTGGGACAGCACGGCGCCAACATCATGCAGTTCGTCAAGGAGTACAACGCGGCCACCGCCTCCGAGGCGGGCGCCGTCATCCCGGTCGAAATCACCATCTTCGCCGACCGTTCCTTCACCTTCGTCACCCGTACGCCGCCCGCGAGCTACCTGATCAAGCAGGCCGCCGGCGTGCAGAAGGGATCGGGCGTGCCGCACCGCGAGAAGGTCGGCCACCTCAGCTGGGACCAGTGCCTGGAGATCGGTCGCACCAAGATGACCGATCTGAACGCCAGCGACGAGGTCGCCGCCGCCTGGATCATCGCCGGCAGCGCCCGCTCGATGGGCGTGACCGTGGAAGGGGCACCGGATCGTGGCTAAGCACGGCAAGCGCTACCGCGACCTGGCGGTGCAGGTCGACCGGCATCAGCTGCTGCCGGTCGCCGAGGCCACCGCGAAGGTGAAGGAGCTCGCCACCGCCAAGTTCGACGAGACCGTCGAGGCGCACGTGCGCCTGGGCGTCGATCCGCGCAAGAGCGACCAGACCGTCCGCGGCACCGTCGCGCTGCCGCACGGCACCGGCAAGACGGTGCGCGTGCTGGCCCTGACGCAGGGCGACAAGGTCGCCGCCGCGGAAGAGGCCGGAGCCGACATCGTCGGTGGCGACGACCTGATCGAGCGGATCGCCGGCGGCTGGTTCGAGTTCGACGCCGTGGTGGCGACGCCGGACATGATGGCCGCGATCGGCTCCAAACTGGGACGCGTGCTCGGTCCCAAGGGACTGCTTCCGAACCCGAAGGCCGGCACCGTCGGTCCCGACATCGCCCGCATCGTCCGCGACATCAAGGCCGGACGGATCGAGTTCCGCGCCGACAAGACCGGCGTGGTGCACGCTCCCATCGGCAAGGCGTCGTTCCAGGCCGAACAACTGGCCGAGAACCTCGCCGCGCTGCGCCACGCGCTCGACGGCGCCAAGCCGGAGACGGCGAAGGGGCAGTACGTGCGGACCGTCTACCTCACCTCGACCATGGGACCCAGCGTCCGGGTCGTGATCTGATTCAGCATCCCGGTGCGTAGCGGGGGTACCGGCGTGCCCCCGGGCGCCGCCCGCACCC
>JBBDSD010000119.1:0-1581 GCA_040905065.1 Trueperaceae bacterium
GGAGGGGACGCCCCCGGGCGCTCCCCTCCGCGCCGTCGCTCTGCTACCGTTCCCGGCATGCCAAAGAGCCCGCGTTCCCCCTCGATCGCCCTGGTCCTGTCCGGGGGCGCCGCCCGGGGGTTCGCCCACATCGGCGTCCTGCAAGCGCTCGAGGCACGCGATCTGCAGGTCGACGCGGTCGCGGGCACATCGATGGGCGCCGTGATCGGCGCGCTGTACGCGAGCGGGCTGGACGCCGCGGCGATCTTCGACCTCGCCGACGAGCTGACCTGGCGCGACCTGATCGATCTCAGTTTGCAGTCGGGCGTGCTCAAGGGCGACAAGCTCCGCGCCGTGCTGGCCGAGCACCTGCCCGACCGATTCGAGGACCTGCGCATCCCGTTGGCGGTGACCACCACCGACCTCGAACTGGGCGAGGAACGCACCCTTCTGCGCGGTCCGGTGGTGGATGCGGTCAGGGCGTCGTCGTCGTTCCCCGGCGCGTTCGAGCCGGTCCGCTTGGACGGCCGGACCATGGCGGACGGCGGCATCGTGAACAACCTGCCGGTCGCTGCCGCCGCACTCCTGGGCGGCGACTACGTCATCGCGTCCGACGCCACGGCGCCGCGCCGCACGGAGACCGTGCCACGCCGTCATGATCACGGCTGGTGGGAACGGATGGTGAAGACGATGCGTCTGGAGCGCCGCAGCCCGATGATCGACATGCTCCTGCGCGGAAGCGACGTGATGCAGGCGATCCTCACCGATGTGCAGTACGCCATGCATCCCGCCGACCTGCGCATCGTGCTCGATCGTCCGGAGTTCCGCCTGGAGTCGTTCCGTGAGGTGCGTCGCATCGTCTCGGCTGGACGCGACGCGGCGGAGCGTGCCTTCGACCGGCTCGAGCGCGAGCGGCCCGACCGGATGCCGCCGTCCCCGCGGTAGAGTCCGGACATGTCCCGACCCCGTCGCGCGGGCTCGACCCGCGAATCCGCTTCCGGCGCCCGCAACGACGAACGCACCTTCCAGCAGAAGTTCTGGCACGAGGTGCGCGGCTACGCCGAAGCGCTCGTCATCGCCTTCCTGGTCGTCACCTTCGTGTTCAACACGGTCGGGGTGGTGGGCAGTTCCATGCGTCCGAGCCTGGACGGTGGCGTCGGCAGCAGCAACGTGCTGCAGTCCCTCCTCACCGGCGACCGGGTGTTCATCCCCAAGTACGACACCTGGCTCCGGCGCGCCGGCCTGCTGGGAACGTACCGACGGGGCGAGGTGGTGGTCGTGCGCGAGCCGGCGAACGCCCCGACGGCGCAGGAGCGCGGTCGCCGCCCGTTCTTCATCAAGCGCGTCATCGCCGGTCCCGGCGACCGCGTCCGCATCGACGGCGGCGAGGTGGTCGTCAACGGTCACCGGATCGATCAGGGCTACCTGACCGACAGCGGCGAGATCACCCCCGATCCGATCGACTTCCCGCTCGTCTCGGTCGAGGACGGCGAGGTGGCCGGCCTGCACGTCCGGTTCGCCACCACGCTCGGCGGCACCGCCGTGCCGCAGCTTCCGAGCGGCGGCTCGGCGCCTCCGGCCGTGCCGGCGCGCGCCCCGCGG
>JBBDSD010000120.1:0-6672 GCA_040905065.1 Trueperaceae bacterium
CGTGCTGCTGCACGATCCAATGGACGATCGCCAGGCCCAGCCCGGAGCCGTTGCCTCGGCTGGAGCGTGCTCCGTCGACCCGGAAGAAGCGATCGAACAGGTGCGGGACGGCGTCGTCGGGGATGCCGGGACCGTCGTCCAGCACCTCCATCCGTACGGTGCCGTCGCGTTCCGCCTCGAGCGCGACGCGCACGTGCTGGGCCCCCGCCTCCAACGCGTTCTGCACGAGGTTCAGCACCACCTGTTTCAAGCGGCCGGCGTCGCCCTCGACCTCGATCACCGGACCGGGAGCGTCGACCGTCACGTCGGCGTCGCCTGCGACCGGGGCGACCTCCATGTGCACCGCCTCGAGCACCTCGACCAAGTTCATCCGCTCGGTGGCGATGCGGAAGCCAGCGTCGGCGCGCGCTAGTTCCAGCAGGTCGCCGACCAGCTTCCCCATCCGGTCGGCTTCGCGCCGGATCACCGTGAGGCTGTCGATCTGCTCCGGGCCGGGCCGGGTCCGGCGCAGCAGGTAGTTGGCGTGCCCGGCGATGGCGGTGACCGGCGTGCGCAGTTCGTGGCTGGCGTCGGCGGTGAAGCGGCGTTGCGTTTCGAACGACTCCTGCAGGCGGTCCAGCATGTGGTTCAGGGTGACCGCCAGTTCGCGCATCTCGTCGTCGCTGGGCGGGACCGGCACGCGGTGGGACAGGTCGCGCCCCGTCACCCGCGCGGCCGCCTGCGTCACGCGCTCCAGCGGGCGCAGCACCTGCCGCGACAGCAGGAACACGCCGGCCGCGAAGATCACGAAGGCGATCACGACGGTCAGGCCCAGATCTTGCGCCAGTTGGTCCAGGCTGGACGCGACGTTGCTGGCCGGCACGCCCACGAACACGGCGGCGGTCAGGGCGATCCGTTCGTTGGGGAACGACAGGCGTCCGACGTCGCCGAGCACCTGCAGCTGCTCGCCGGACGCCAGCTGCACGCCGGCGGTGACGCTGCCCTCCTGCAGCATGTCGCTCAGGGCGGCGTCGTTCAGCAGCTCGACCAGACTCTCGTCGCTGGGGTTCGGCCGGAAGCGGGACGGCTCGATGTACGGAACGCCCGTGCGCACGTCGGCCGGATCGGTCGGTAGCTCCTCGTCCCGGCCGAGGATCACGATCTCGTAGTACGCGTCGCCGGGCAGTTGGCGGAGTCCCTCCAGCACCGCGCCCGACGACAGGTCGGTGAGCGCTTGGCGAGCGCGTTCCTCGAGCGAGTCGGTCAACGACCGCTCCGTCAGCAGGTAGACCGACACGGCCACCGCCGAGAGCACCAGGACGAAGAACGCGCCGTAGAAGAGGGTGAGCCGAAGCCGCAGCGTCACGGGAGGATCCGACTACTCCTCGCGAAGCACGTAGCCGACGCCGCGCACGGTGTGGATGATGCGTCGCTCGCCGTCCGCTTCGAGCTTGCGCCGGAGGTAGCCGACGTACACGTCGACCACGTTGCTGCCACCGGTGTACTCGGGCCAGACCTTCTCCTCGATCTCGAAGCGGTTGAACACCTTGCCGGGGTTGCGGGCGAACAGTTCGAGCAGTTCGAACTCCTTGGCGGACAGTTCGATGCGGCGCCCGTCGCGGAACGCCTCGCGACCGTCGAGGTTCATGACCAGGTCGGCGACCCGCACTTCGCCGGTGACGGCCGGGTTGACGCGCCGCAGGTGCGCGCGGACGCGGGCCAGCAACTCCTCGATGCTGAACGGCTTGACCAGGTAGTCGTCGGCGCCGGAATCGAGGCCGACCACCTTGTCGTCCACCGAGTCCTTGGCGGTGAGGATGATGATCGGGGTGTTGCTGGTCTTGCGGATGCGGCGGGCCACTTCGAGCCCGTCCAGCACCGGCAGCATCAGGTCCAGCACCACCAGGTCGGGATTCAGTTCCCGGAACTTGCTGAGGCCGGTCACGCCGTCGTAACTGACGACGGTCTGGTACTCCTCGGCCTGCAGTTCGAGATCGATGAACTTCGCGATCTCTTTTTCGTCCTCGACGATCAGGATCAGGGGTCGGCGCTCCATGGCGGCGAGCATGCCACGCCGCTTCATGAGAGCCCTGTGCCCCGTGCTCGCTTGGAAGCGTTCAGCGCAGCGGGATCGTCTCCTGCACGATCATTTCGTGCTCGAGGATCGCACGGGCCCAGGCGTTCGCGCCCGGCAGGGAGTGGTCGCGCCAGTTGCCGCACCGCTCCGGTGCGCAGCCGGGGATCTCGCCGTCGTGCTCCGCGATCGCGGCGAGCGCATGCCGGCAGGCGGCCCGCATCGTCTCCGGGTCCGGTTCGCCCAGCATCGTCAGGTAGAAGCCGGTGCGGCAGCCCATCGGGCTGGCGTCGACCAACTCGCCGCCGTCCGCTGCGAAGCCGGCGTCGTCCAGAGCGTCGCGGAGGTACCCCGCCAGCAGGTGCTCGATCGTGTGCAGCGCGGCGGTGGGGATCTCGGCTTGGTTCGGTTGCACCAGGCGCAGGTCCCATTTGCTGACGCGGTCGCCCAGGGGCCCGTCGTGCCGGCCGGCCAGGCGCACGTAGGGGGCGCGTACGCGGGTGTGGTCCAGGTCGAACGACGCGACCTGGGTCCTCGGTCCTTCGTGGCGTGCTGCGTTCGTGGTCATGCCTCGACGATAGCAGGAGCGCCGGCGCCCGCTCCAGGAGAGGGTCGGGCGGGTATGCTGGGCGCCGTTCGTCCACGGCGCGGCGTCGCTTGGCGCACGGCGGTAAGGTCGTTTCGAGTCCGAATTCTTTCGAGGTGGTTCGTGCAGAGGCGCTTGGCAATCTTCATCGACGGCAGCAACCTGTACAACGGCATGCGCGAGAACCTGTCCAACACGCGCGTCAACCTGGGCGAGCTGATCTCGCAGTTGCGCCGCGACCGGTACTTGATCCGTTGCTACTACTACAACGCCCCCCTGACGGAGGACTACGACGAGGACCTGCGCGACGGCCAGTCGCGCTTCTTCGAGAGCTTGCGCCGCATCCCGTACGTCACGGTACGGCTGGGGCGTCTGCACCGGCGCCACGACGGGTCGCTGGTCGAGAAGGGGATCGACGTGTCGATCGCGGTGGAGGCGCTGAGCCTGGCGTTCGCCGACGCCTACGACGACGCCATCCTGGTGTCCGGCGACGGCGACTACGTGGAACTGGTCGAGGCGATCAAGCGGCAAGGCAAGCAGGTCGAGGTGGCGATGTTCCGCAACCAATCGGCCGGGATTCTGATGGAGTACGCCGACGTGTTCCGCCCGTTGGACGAACTGGGCTGGGACACGATCCTGTTCTGAGCTGTTCGTACCGCCGGACGGGGGCGTGCTAGCGGTCGTCGGTGGGCCACGCGGCGCCCCGCTCGCGCACGAAGGCGGCCAGCCCCTCCTCGTTCACGACCGGCACCTCGAGCGAGCGTGCCTTGTCGACCTTGCTGCCGGGTTCCGTGCCCGCGACCACCAGGTCGGTCTTGCGGCTGACCGAGCCGGTGACGCGGGCGCCCAGCGCCTCCAGGTCGGCCTGGATTCTGTCGCGGGACCGTGACAGGTTCCCGGTCAGCACGATCGAGGTCCCGGTCAGCGCATCGCCGGTAACGCGCCCCACGGCGTCGGTCGGCCACACCCCGCGCTGGCGCAGGCCGTCCAGCGTGGCGCGGAGGGCGGGCGCGTCCAGCGCCTCGCGGATCAGAGCGGCGGTGGAGCCTCCCACGTCGGGCACCGCTTCGAGCGCCTCCTGGTCGGCGGCCAGCAGCGCGTCGAGGGTGCCGAAGCGGTGCGCCAGCGCTTCGGCGGTGCGCGGCCCGACCTGCGGCAGGCCGAGCGCGACCAGGAAGCGGTCCAGCGGAGCACGGCGCGACCGATCCAGCTGCGCCACCAGGTTGCGTGCCGACGTGGCGCCCCAACCGTCCAGTTCCGTCAAGCGTTCTTCGTCGAGGTCGTAGAGGTCGGGCAGCGACGCGATCAGGCCGGCGTCCAGGAACTGCCGCAGGCTGCGCTCGCCCAGTCCGTCGACGTCCAGCGCCTTCCGGCCGGCCCAGTAGCCCAACCGCTCCAATAGCTGCGCCGGACAGGCGGGGTTGACGCAGCGAAGGTTGGCGCCGTCCTGCACCAGCGCCGCGTCGCAGGCGGGGCAGCGTTCCGGTTCCGGCCAGGGGGCGGCGCCTTCGGGGCGCCGTTCGGGCACGACCCGGAGCACCTCGGGGATGATCCCGCCCGACTTGTGCACCTCGACGGCGTCGCCGATGCGCAGGTCCAGCTCGCGTACGAAACCGGGGTTGTGCAGGTTGGCGCGCGACACCTCGGTGCCGTCGATCATTCGGGGTTCCAGCTCGGCGACGGGGGTGATCTTGCCGGTCCGGCCGACCTGCACGGTGATGCCGGTCAGGACGGAGGTGACCGTCTCCGCCGGGAACTTCCAGGCGATCGCCCACCGCGGCGCACGGGAGGTGGCGCCCAGTTCGCGCTGCAGAGCGAAGTCGTCGACCTTCAGCACCACGCCGTCCGCTTCGAACGGGATCGCGTCGCGATCGGCGGTCCAGGCACGGATGCGATCGCGGGCGGCGTCCAGTCCGGTGACGCGGTCGCGGTGGTCGTCCACGTGGAAGCCGCGCTCGGCGAGCCAGGCCAGCAGTTCGGCCTGTCCGGAGACCGGCAGGTCGTCGGGCCTGCCGACACCGTAGAAGCGGACCTCCAGGCGGCGTCCGGCGGCCACCTCGGGATCCAGCTGCCGGACGGTGCCGGCCGCGGCGTTGCGGGGGTTCCGGAACAGCGCCAGCCCGGCCTCGTCGCGGGCGGCGTTGATGCGGGCGAACTCCTCCTTGGGCAGGAACAGTTCGCCGCGCACCTCGAACGTGTCGGGAGCGTCCGGCACGGTGGCGGGAATGCCGGGCACGTTCGCCACGTTGGCGGTGATCTCTTCGCCTTCGCGGCCGTCGCCGCGCGTGGCCGCCCACGCCAGCCGCTTCGACGCGTAGCGCAGCGAGAGCGACAGTCCGTCGATCTTGAGCTCCAGGTGGTAGGCCACGTCCGCGTCGCTGCCGAGGGTGCGCTGGATGCGGGCCTGGAACGCGTCCAGGTCCTCGTCGGTGAAGGCGTTGTCGAGGGACAGCATCGGCACGTCGTGCCGGCGTGCGCGCAGCCCGCCGGTAGGTGCCGCGCCGACCTGCGTGGTGGGCGAGTCGTCGCTTCGCAGTTCGGGGTGGCGCTCCTCGAGCGTGCGCAGTTCTCGGATCAGAGCGTCGTACTCCGCGTCGCTCAGCTCCGGGGCGTCCAGCACGAAGTAGCGATGGTTCGCGTCCCGGATGCGGTCGCGGAGTTCGGCGACGCGGGCGGCAGGATCGTGGCGCATCGGGACCGAGCGTACCCCCGGACCTGACGGAAGATGCGTTCATGCGGGGGTGCCCGGAGAGGCCGCGGCTCGGCTGCTATACTCGGCCGCGGAACGGAACGTACGGCATCGTGCGTTTCCAGCCCCACTCTCTCCCCCTTTGGAGGACCACGCATGCGCAGACTCATCCTGTTGGTCGCTGCCCTGACGTTCGGCTACGCGTCGGCGCAGGACTACGTGTTCGGCATCGTCTTCGACGCTGGCGGCAAGTTCGACGGTTCGTTCAACGAAGGTACCTGGAACGGCCTGGACCGGAGCGTGAACGACATTCGCTCCGAGCTGGGTCTCGAGATCGACGTGCTCGAGTTCGAAGGCACGCCCGACACGTCGGCGCAAGGCCTTCGCAGCATCTCCGAGCAGGGCGCCGAACTGATCGTGGCCCCCGGCTTCAACCAGGCGGACTCGATCGCCGCGGTGTCGGCGGAGTTCCCGTTCACCTCCTACGTGCTGATCGACGCCGTGGTCGAGGCCGACAACGTGCGCAGCGTGCTCTTCAAGGAGCACGAGGGCGGCTTCCTGGTCGGCTACCTGGCCGGCCTGATGACGCGGACCGGCGTGGTCGGCTTCGTGGGCGGCATGGACATCCCGCTGATCCGCAACTTCGACCTGGGCTACCAGCAGGGCGTCGCCTCGGCCTGCCCCGACTGCCGCATCATCAGCAACTACGTGGGGACCACGCCGTCCGCCTGGAACGATCCGGCGCGCGCTCGGGAGCTGGCCTCCTCGCAGCGCTCGCAGGGTGCCGACATCATCTACGCCGCCGCCGGCGCCTCCGGGAACGGCGTGATGGACTTCGTCACCGAGGAGCAGTGCTTCACCCCGAGCGGCGCCGTGCGCGACACGCCGCTGCAGGAGGTTCCGGTGTCGGCAGGGTACGCCGCGGCCTGCGGTGAGAACGCCCACCCGCTGTTCTTCATCGGCGTCGACAGCAACCAGAATTTCATGGGCGACACCGACGACGATCCGTCCACGCTGAACCACGGCCTGACCAGCATGCTCAAGCGCGTCGACGTCGCGGCCGAGGACGCCGCCTGGGACATCGTCCACAACGAGTTCACCGCCGGCACGCAGTCGCTCGGCCTGGCCGAGAACGGCGTGGGTTGGGCGCTGGACGCGTACAACGAAGCGTTGATCCCGCAGAGCGTGATCAATCAGTTGGACGGCATCCGTCAAGCGATCGTCGACGGCGAGATCGAGGTCGCGTCGTACTAGGGACCGTCGCCACCGTCGCTGGGGAGGCGTCGCGGCGCTGACGCCCGCGCCGCCCCCCTCGTCGCGACGAGCGGTCGCGACGAGCGTTCG
>JBBDSD010000120.1:6682-7115 GCA_040905065.1 Trueperaceae bacterium
CCCCCCCCGGGGGGGGGCCCCGTTCTCGTGCTACCTTCTGCTTCGCAGGGTGGACCATCCGATCGCGGGGGCTTCGTGCCTCCGAGGAAAGTCCGGGCACCGTAGGGCAGGGTGCCAGTTAACGGCTGGGCGCGTAAAGCGACGGCACGTGCAACAGAAAGCAGACCGCCACGCCTTCGGGCGCGGTAAGGGTGAAACGGTGCGGTAAGAGCGCACCAGTGCCCCCGGAGACGGGGGTAGCTAGGTAAACCCCACCCGGTGCAAGGTCCGATATGGAGAGAGGGCTTGCCCGGCCCGCTACGCATCTCCGGGTCGACCGCTCGAGGCGCACGGCGACGTGCGTCCCAGACAGATGATCGGACCCGCCCCTCGGGGCGGCGACAGAACCCGGCTTATCGGTCCACCTGCACGGCGCGGGCGGGAGGCGTGTCCT
>JBBDSD010000120.1:7125-9472 GCA_040905065.1 Trueperaceae bacterium
GGGCGGGCCCCCCCCCCCCCCCCCCCGCCTTCGTCGCGACCCCCGATCCCCCACCGAGCCCCACCGTCGTCCCCGCCACGCAGATGTGGTGGGGCACGGCGTTCGTCGACCGTGCAGCGGGAGCGAGGTGGGAGACAGGAACGATATTCGGGGCGCATGAGCGATGAACGTGGGAATTTGTGGGTAAGCGTGGGAAATCGTGCTACACTGCGTCATCACGGGAAACACCCGTCCACGACGCCATCAGCGACGTCACGGCGACGTCCGCGGACGCGACACGCTTCGCGTTCCCGGTGGGGATCAGGGGGAACGATGCCGTTCGGCGAATACCAGTACGCGGTCGACGACAAGGGGCGCGTCATCGTGCCCCCGGCGTTCCGCGACTTCGTCGAAGACGGCATGGTCGTCACGCGCGGCATGGAGGGATGCCTCTACGTCTTCCCGATCGGCGCCTGGCGACGAATCGAAGCCCGCCTCGAAGAGCTGCCCCTGACCGACCGCGACGCACGCGCCTTCGTGCGGTTCTTCTACAGCGGCGCCGCCAAAGCCAAGCTGGACGCCGCCGGACGCATCTCCCTGCCCTCCCCCCTGCGCGCCTTCGCCGACGTCGAGCCCGGCCAGGGACCGGTGATCGTGGCCGGCGCTCCCAACCGCTTGGAACTGTGGAACGAACGCCGCTGGAACGCCTCGCTCGAAGAGGTCCAGGCGCAACCCCCCGCCCCGGACCTGCTGTCGGAGCTGATCGGATGACCGGCGTCACGCCGCAGCACGTACCGGTCCTGCTGGACGCCTGCCTCGACGCGTTGCAGCCGGGACCCGACCGCTGGATCGTAGACGCCACCTTCGGTGCGGGCGGGCACACCCGCGCCCTGCTGGCCTCCGGGGCGCACGTGGTCGCCATCGACCGCGACCCCGGCGCCGCCGAGCGTGCCGAGGCCCTGCACGATCCACGCCTCCACTTCGTCGCGGGCGACTTCCGGGAGCTCGAGTCGTTGCTGGCCCAGGTGGGAGCCCCGGCTCCGCACGGCGTCCTGATGGACCTGGGCGTGTCGTCGATGCAGCTCGACGAAGGCGATCGCGGCTTCGCCTTCCGGCACGACGGCCCGCTGGACATGCGGATGAGCGGAAGCGGCCGCAGCGCCGCCGACCTGATCGCCGACGTCGAAGAGCCCGCCCTCGCCGCGATGCTGCACCGCTACGGCGAAGAGCGTCACAGCCGCCGCCTGGCCCGCGCCATCGTCGCCGCCCGGAACGAACGGTCGATCCGCACCACCGGCGAGCTGGCCGACGTGATCCGAGCCGCCTACCCCGCGGGCCACCGCCGCGACCACCCGGCCCGCCGCACCTTCCAAGCGCTCCGCATCGTCGTCAACGACGAACTCGCAGCGCTCGAAGAGGGCCTCGAAGCGGCCGCCCGCGTGCTCCGTCCGGGCGGCCGCCTGGCGGTGCTCGCGTACCACAGCCTCGAAGACCGCATCGTCAAGCACTTCCTGCGCGGCAGCCACCGGATGGATCCCCTCGTCAAACGACCGCTCGGGGCGGACGCCCGCGAGATCGCGTCCAACCCCCGCGCTCGCGCCGCCAAGCTCCGCACCGCCGAACGGATCGCGGACCACGCGCCGACCGCACCCGACGACGCCAGTGAGAGGATCGAGCCGTGATCCGCCGCCTGCTGACCCGCGCCCTACCGGTCTACCTGGTCCTGCTGCTGGTCCTCGCCGCGATCGGAGCACAGAACCAGACGCTGCTGCATGAAGAGGTCGCGTTGATCGAGGAGCGAGAACGCACCCGACGTTCGGTCGTCCTGCTCCGCGCCGAAGCGGCCTCGGTGCAAGGCCCCTTGGCGGTGGCCGGGTGGGCGCAGGAGCAGGGCATGGTGCCCGCCCCCGAAGCGGACGCGATCGAACACGTCCTGGCGCTGCCGGGACCGGAGCCGACGCCACCGAGCGGCAGTGGCGTGGAGGTACGAACCGTATGGCGCTGAACGGCCCGCATCAGGACAACGCCCCCCTCGAACTGCGACTCGCGCGCAGGCCGCTGCTGCTGCTGCTAATCACCGTGCCGCTGCTGGCGTCGCTGTTCGGGTTCGGCATGCAGCAGAGCGGAGCGCCGGTCTGGCCCGCGCCGCCGGTGATCGCCCCGGAACGGGGACGCATCCTTGCCAACGACGGCACCGTCTTCGCTGAAGGCGACGTCGCCAACCGACGCTATCCGCAAGGCTCCCTGGCCGCGCAGGTGATCGGTTTCTCCGGTCGGGTCCAACCGGACGGCCGCTACGGACTCGAAGGGCTCGAGTACGCCCTGGACGCCCATCTTCAGGCGGGTCGGGACGCGACGGTCACGATCG
>JBBDSD010000121.1:0-9451 GCA_040905065.1 Trueperaceae bacterium
GCTGGCGTCCTCGTCGATGATCTGCTGCATGCGGACGTACAGGTCGGCGCGCTCTTCGGGATCGGCGGTGCGTTCCGCCTGGGCCTTGAGCTCGTCGAACTCCTCGTTGCACCAGCCCCAGTAGTTCCACTGGCCGACCTGGCCGCAGGTGAACCACTCGAACCAGTAGCCGGGGTCCATGATGGCCGAGAAGCTGGCGTAGTGCAGACCGGGCGCGTTCTCTTCGCTCACCGTCACGTACATGTCCTGCACGATGTCGATGTTCGCCTCGATGCCGATGCGCTGCAGCTGCTGCTGCAGGATCGCGGCCGACTGCTGATGGTAGGTAACGCTGTCGGTGGTGATGGTGGTCTCGAACCCGTCCGGGTAGCCGGCGTCGGCCAGCAGCTCGCGGGCGCGCTCGTGATCGGGCTGGTAGGCGGGGGCGTCCTCCCAGTGACCCAGGATGTCGGGCGCGAGCATGGTGTTCGCGCGGTTCGGCACTCCGTTGTATGCGCCTTCGAGGATCTCGTCGACGTCGACCACCAGCCGCACCGCTTCACGGACCCGCACGTCGTCGAACGGGGCGTGGCGCTGGTTGAAGCCGACCCAGTGGTAGCGCAGGGTGTCGAGCACCTCGACGGCCACGTCTTCCTGGCCCTCGTAGCGGTCGATCGACTCGAGGCTGATCTCGGTCGCGTCCAGTTCGCCCATGTCGAACGAGAACTCGGCGATCTGGGCGTCCAGGATCGGCTGCACTTCGATGCGCGCGAAATCGGGCGCGTCGCCGTAGTACTCATGGAACCGCTCCAGCACGATCTGCTGGTTCGGCGTCCAATCGCTCCACTGGTACGGACCGGAGCCGACCGGGCGGGTGGCGATGGCGTCGCCGCGATCCTCGAACGCCGCCCGGCTGAGGATGCTGCCGGGCGTCCACGGCAGGGTGTTGGTCAGCAGCGGCGCGTACGCCTCGTCCATGTGGATGATGCCGCTGTAGCGACCGGTGACCTCGACCTCGCGCAAGGTGCCCCAGTCGGCCGCGTAGGGAGAGTCGAGGTCCTCGTCCAGGTAGCGCTCGAACGAGAACTTGACGTCCTCGGCGGTCATCTCGCCGTAGCCGTGATGGAACTGGATCCCCTCGCGCAGGGTGAAGCGGATCTCGGTGCCGTCGTCGCTCATCTCGAAACTCTCGGCGGCGTCGAGTTCCACTTCGGGGCTACCGGGGCCGAACTGGACCAGCTTGCTGTACACGGCGGAGTCCAGGTTGAACTCCTCGTTGCCGGAGTAGAAGGCCGGATCCATCGTCTCGATGTCGGCGCCGCTCCGGGCGCGGACGGAGAGGGTGTCGTCGGTCTGCGCCAGCGCACCGGACAACACCAGCATCAGGGCGGTGACGAAGGCGGCGAGCGCCAGGGTTGGCAGCGACCGGGTGGGCATCGCCCGGATGGGGCGCGCTAGCCACTGCGTGACGGACGTACGTCGTAGGTCGGATGAGCTCATGGCTTCCTCCTTAGGAATCGAAAGCAAATCGCGGCAATGGTACAGCTCGTGCAGTATACGCGAAAGAAGCGACGCGGCGCGATCAGACGTGATCGCGCGGCACGCGGGACGACCAGGTGCGCGATGCGAACCGTTCGTCCCCCTCGAAGGCGTCCAGTTCAGCGTACAGGTGCCACGCCCCCTCGTCCACCTCCAGCCGCGTGAACATGCGCACCTGCGTCTCCCAGTCGCCCCGGCCCAAGGTCGAGACGTGGTCGATCTCGGCCCGTACCGCGGTGGGGTCGCCCCCCCGGTTCGTGAACCGCTCGACCGTGCGGTGCCGCTGCGTCAGGTCGATCTCGGCGATGCGGTGCAGACCGGTGTCGCGCACCACTTCGTGCACCGCGCCGTCGCCGGCCACGTCGCGGATCACGCGGCGCGCGTTCTCGGGCGGGCTCAGCTCCTCGATCTCCAGCGGCGGTGCGCCGTCGGCGGGCGTGGCGACGTGCACATTGGCGTCCTCCTCCGACCGGGGCGGCCGCAGCGGAAGCGTCAGGCGGCTGGCGGCGGGATGCAGCGTGATCGCGGCCGGTTCCGGGGCCGGCCAGATCAGCGGCCAGTAGTCGGTCGACACCGCGATCCGCACGCGGTGCCCGGCCGGAAACGCCTGCGCCACGTGCTTCAGGCCGATGCGGACGCGGGTCCGCTCGCCCGGCACCAGCGGGGTGGGATCGGCGTGAGAGTCGCGGTGCGAGAGGTTCAAGATGCCGTACGTCACGCGCGTGGACACGCCCTCCGGATCGACGTCCAGCAGACGCACCGTCAGGTTGGCCTGCGGCCGGTCGCTGGCGATCTCCAGGTCGACCACCGGTTCGCCCAGGATCTCGAACCGCTCCGGCAGAGGTTCCGTATCGAACGTCAGCGAAGCACCGTCGGCGTCGTTCTGCCGACCGGGCAGGTCCGGCTCGCCGGCGTACGGGAACCAACGGCCGGCCTCGTGCCCCACGCCGATCGGGCTGCGGAGCCGCAACGGCGTGTCGTCGGCGCCGTCGGCGGCGATCGCATCGGGACCTGCGTCGTCGCCACCGGACCCCGGCAGCGCGCCCACGATCCGTCCGGGCGCCAGGCGCAGCGTGCGTTCCTGCACGCCCTGCGTGGGCCACGCCGGTTCGGCCACCCAGCGGCCGGGCCGCTCGGGCGGGTTGGCGTTCGGCGGCGCGCTCTCCTGCATCCAGGCGCGCAACGCCGGCACGCTCTCCATGTCGTTCTCCACGCCTTTGAGGTAGCGGTCCCAGAAGCGCAGCGCCTCCTTCAGGTAGCCGACCGCTGGTCCCGGCATGCCGGTGTTCGGGTGCGTATGGCTCCACGGGCCGACCAGACCGTAGGTCGGCACGCTCAGGTGCCGGAGCAGCCGGAACACGGTGCGGGTGTAGCCGTCCGCCCAGCCACCGATCGCGAACACGGGACAACGGATGGCGGCGTGGTCCTCGCAAACCGAGCCGTGCTCCCAGAAGGCGTCGCGGCGCTGGTGGCGGAGCCATTCCTCGAGCCAGAAGCCGCCGCCCTCCAGCCGTTCGCGCCAGGCGTCGCGCCAGCCGTCACCGAACGACTCCGGGTCGGGCGGCAGCGCGTCGTTGCCGAGCATGGTGGTGGCCCAGGAGAAGTTCTCGATCAACTGGGCGCCGCCCATGATGTGGATGTCGTCCTCGTAGCGGTCGTCGGTGCTGCACATGGTGATGACGGCCTTCAGTTCGGGCGGGTTCAGCGCCGCCATCTGCAGACCGTTGAAGCCGCCCCAACTGATGCCGACCATGCCGACGCTGCCAGAGCACCACGGTTGCGCCGCGATCCACTTCAGGATCTCGAGCCCGTCCTGCTGCTCCTGGGGTAGGTACTCGTCCTCCTGCACGCCGGTCGCGTCGCCGGTGCCACGCATGTCGACCCGCGCGCTGGCGTACCCGTGCGCCGCGAACCACGGGTGGTTGCGGACGTCGCGCTCGCGGGTACCGTCGCGACGGCGGTACGGCAGGTACTCGAGGATCGCGGGCACCGGCGTCTCGGGCGCGTCCTCGGGCAGCCACAACTTGGCGGCCAGCCGCACGCCGTCCGTCATCTCGATCCATTCGGTCTCGCGCTCGACGACGCGTTCGAGCCGGCGCTGCAGCTCGGGGTCGGTCGCTGCGGTTTCGTTGGGGTCGGTCGCGTTCGGTTCTCTCGGGCTCATGGCGTCTCCTTTGCGGCTTCGCGGATCACATCAGGTGGCGCGGGACGCTGTGGTCGCCGCAAGCATCGGTGGACGATGCGCGCACGTGGCGTGCGGCCGACATCGAGCCTACACGCCCCGTTGGCAAGTTCCTGATAGCCCACGTCGATCCCCCTCGTCGACGGGACGGTCTGCGGCAACGATGGCGTCGCCAACGCGAGCGGCCCGAGCACCGCAGCACCGTCGGCCAACAGGAGCGAGGACAGCTCGGCGACCTTCTCCGGAGTGCCGCCGTGGTGGATCGACTGGGTCGCGGTGCGCTCGTCGCCCATCCATTGCCTCATCGGTGTGGCGTCCACGGAACAGCTCGAGGCTGTCCCAGCAGCTGCCCTGGTTCACCAGCGCGCACCTGAGCTCGTCGACGACGCCCTGGTCGAGCATGGCGCGATAGCCAGGGCTCGCCTTGCGAACGACCTCGCGGTCGGCGGTCATGGGGTCGGGTGGGCACGGCCACCTTTCCGCTCGATGTCGCACGCTCAGAAGTCCATGCGTAGTGACGCGGTCGCGCCGCTGCGCTCGCGCCAATCGCCGAAGCGGGTACCATCCGGCCCGTAGACGACGCTGCCCTCGAGGGCACCGGTGATGCCGTCGGCGAAGGAGTACGACACCCCGGGCCGCAGCATCCCGCTACCGTCGAAATCGTGCACCCAGGCGCCCTTCAGGTTGGTGCGGGCGTCGGCGGCGTAGGTCGCGACCAACATCGTCCGCAGACCCACGTCGATCCCGCCGGCTGCGCCGCTCGGAGGGGCGTCCGACGTCTCGCCGTCGAGGATCGCCTGCGCGACCAGGCGCGGACCGTCCGGGATCGGTGTCTCGGCACCTACGACGACCTGGAACGACGGGTTGCCGACGGCGGGGTCGGTACCGTCCGGGTCGGAGGTGAACAGGTACGCCGCCTCGCCGCGCAGCACCACGTCGCCCAGCGTGACCGAGCCGTCGACGCCGACGACATGCAGGCGGTCGTAGCGCGCGACCGGCTGCAGCGCCACTTCGCCAGGCGTGCCGTTCGGCACCACCTCGGCGGAGCGGGTGGGCACGTCGCGGAACAGGTACTGGTAGCTTGCCGCCAGGTCGAAACCGACCGGCCGCCACTGCACCCGCAGGCCCGCCTGCAGGTTTTCGAGCGCCGGTCCCGGCACCTCCTCGCGCACCGGGCGCACCTCCGTCACCGTCACGCCGGGCGGCGGGGTCAGCGCCGGCTCCTCGCGCCAGTCCTCGCCGGCGGGCATCGACGGCACGAATACCGGGATCAGGGCCACCTCGACGTTCACGTCGCTGTCCAGCCAGGCGCGAAGATGCGCCATGGTTACCGGCAGTTTCTCGGCGTCGGGCGGCACCGTCATGTCGCGCGGGTTCAGGCGGTCGACCGGGTTGACTCCGTCGGTCGAGCCCCAGAACAGCCGCTGATTGCCGAGCGTCAGCTCGACCTCGCCCAGGAACAGGCGGCCCCAGGCCTCGTCGAGCCGTACCTCGGCCAGCCTTCCGGCCGCGTCGGCCTCGGCGCGCAGCTCGGCCCGGAAGGTGGCGGTGGGGAAGAACTCGCTGCCGACCTCACCGTTCAGCGCCAAGCGCGCCTCGGCGCCGGCGACGGTCCAGGCCCCGGTCGACTCGAGCCCCAGGCGGGCTTCGAGACGACCGCTCCAGTCGGTGCGCAGTTGCGCGAAGGCGGTCGGGGCCAGCGCTAGGACGGCCATCAGCAGCGCCGCGACGATCGGGACGCGACGCACGTCAGCGCCTCAGGAAGCGCTCGCTGAAGACCTCGTTCGGGAGGTCCTCGTCGAGCGTGAGGTCGCGTTGGCGGATCACCGTGAACGAGTCGCGTCCCAGCGTCTCCATCCGTCGCTCGAGCCCGAGCAGGTAGCCGCCTACTTCCTGCACGTCGCTCACGGTCAGCTCCTTGACCGCCTCGCCGTCTCGGTAGTAGGTCACGCGCGCGGGAATGAGCGTCGCTTCGGGTACCTCCAGGACCAGCCGGTCGTAGCTAAAGCCGGCCTCGGGAAGCGGCGTGGACTCGACGACGTATACGGGTCCCCCGTCTGCGTCCCAAACCTCGACCAGCTCGTGCGCGTAGTCGTCCGGGTCGATCCCCTCGACGTCCTCGTACGAGAAGTCGGAGCCGAAGAACGACTCGCCGCGCTGGCCGCCGGCGACGCGGCGCACGCGGTCGAGTGCGGGCAGGTAGACGAGCGTCTCGTCGACGGCGCCGTCGTCGATCATCAGGAAGCCGGAGCCGGCGATGTCGGCGGGGGCGGTGAACTTCATTACGCGCGCTTCGTCGCTGCGGGCCCAGGTGCGCATCTCGCGGGTGAGCGACTGGCCGGAGGCGTTGGTGAGGGTCATCTCCATGGTGGCCTGCAAGGTGGTGGGTTGGGGCCGCGCGTCGACGGCGGTCATCAGCTCGTCGGCGTCGGCGTACGCCTGCGCGGCGGCGGGGGCGCCTAGCAGCCCACCGGCGAGGACCAGGAGCAGGGCGGCGAGGGTCCGGGCCAGAGACGACGGCTGCCGCGCTTCGGCGGGCGCGAGGACGGTGCGGGTGCGTCGGGTCATGCGGGATTGCCTCCAAGGGCGGTCACGGCGCGTCCGCCTGGATCGCGGAAGGCGACCAGGGCGACGGCCGGGAGCAAGGTGAGGGTGGCCAGGCCCACCAGGACTACGGTGAGCACCATGAGCCATCCCAGGGTCGAGACGGGCACGAAGGCGGCGAAGGTCAGGGCGAAGAATCCGACGCCCAGCGTGGCGGCGGTGAAGAGGATCTGGCGACCGGAGGTGATGATGGTGTGCTCGACGGCCCGCTCGGGCGTTCGGCCTTGGCCGCGCTCCTCCATGTAGCGGACGGTGAGGTGGATGGCGTAGTCGCCCACCCCGATCGCCAGGGCGCCCATCAGCATCGTCGCCAGATTCAGCGGGATCCCCGCCCAACCCAGCAGTCCGTACTGCAGCGCGATGGTGGCGATCAGCGCCAGGATGGTGACCGCCGCCGCGCGAAACGAGCGCACCAGGCTGTCGATCGCCAGCACCAGCGCGATCGCCAGGGTGAGGCTGATCACGAAGTCGTGCTTCATGGCGTCCTCGACGGCCAACTCCAGGACGGGCTGCCCGGTGAAACCGACCTCCGCCACGCCGGCCAGGGTGGCGTCCGCGATCCTCTCGAGCTCGGCGACGACCTCGCGGCCGCGAGTGGTGCTGGTCGAGGTTGCGGTGAGGTTCACGAGGGCGCTGCGCTCATCGAGGGCGAGCATCTTGGCCAGCTCGCCCGTGTCTCCGGAGGAGGTGTAGAGCAGCAGCTCCTGGGCCGCGGCCTGGCGGCTTCCGGGCAACGCGTCCTCGCCGGTGAGGGTCTCGTGGATCGCGCGCAGAACGTGCGTGATCGACTGCGCCCCGCCGACCTCGGGCAGGGTCTTGGCCTCGGTCTGAAACGACTCGATCGCGGCGAGGGTGACCGGGTCGAGGATGTCGCCGTCCACGCGCACCTGGATCACCGAGCTGCCGCCCAGCGTCTCCTCGACGGTCCGCACGCTGGTCCGAGTCGCACCGTCGGCTGGGAAGAAGGCGAGGATCGAGGTGTCGGACTGGATGCGTGGCAACCCCACCAGCGCACCGACGACCAGCCCGGTGGCGACGGCCAGCACGACGCGGGTGCGGGTGGTGACCAGCCCGGCGACGCCGGCCAGCATGCCGCGGATGCGGCCCGGCGCCTCGGGGTCGGGCACGCGCGACGGATCCGGCAGGAGCTTCAGGAGCGCCGGAAGGAGCAGCAGCGCAGCCAGAAGCGAGGACAGCACCCCCAGCGCAGCGATCAATCCCAGGCCGCGCACCATCGCTAGGTCGGACAGCATCAAGGTACTCATCGCCGCCGAGATCGCCAGCCCCGAGACGGCGACGCCGAGCCCGGTGCGCTCGAACGTTCGGCGCAGCGCCCGGATCTTCTCGGTGCCGCGCGCCAGCTCGTAGTCGTAGCGACCGAGCAGGTGCATCGAGAACGAGGCGCCGACCGCCATCACGGCGATCGGACCGATCACGGTGAGCGCCATCAGCTGCTGGCCCAGCGCCTCGAACGCGCCCAAGCCCCAGATCACGCCGATCAGGATCTGGACCAGGGCCAGCGCCACGCGGCGAGCGGCGCGGAAATTGATCCACAGCATCGCCACGATCAGCGCGAGGGCGATCGCGCCGAGGAGCGGCAGGTCGCGGGCGATGATGGCGCGCAGCTCCATGGTGGTGAACGCCGCGCCGGCGAGGGCGTGGTCGCCGGGCCAGGTCTCGGCCGCGAGCTCGTCGACCCGCTGGGCGTAGGCGGCTGCGTCGAGGTCGGCCTCGAACTCCAGGATCAGCGCGGCGCGCCGGCCGTCGGTCGTCACGAAGGTGACGTCCTGGTACATGCCGGCCTCGGCGAGGTAGGCGCGCGCGTCGGCCACCGCCCCCGCGTCGCCGGTGTCGGCCGGGATCAGGTCGGAGACGGTCAGGAACCCGTCATCGTCCTCGAGGCGCTTGGCGGTCGCCAGCGAGGCGACGTCGCGGGTGCCGTCCAGGCGTCCGATCTCGCGCGTCAGCGTCTGCAAAGCGTCCAACGACGTCTGCGACCAGACGTCGCCCTCGACCACCAGCAGCAGGCGCTCGCCCTGACCGAAGTCGATCGCCAGCGCGTCGTCGAGGAGCGCGGCCTCCGACTCGGGCGGGTAAAGAGCGTCGGTGCGACCGTCGCTGGTGGTGTGGGTGGCGCGGAAGGCGAACAACGCGGTGAGCGCCGCGAACGCGATCACCACCAGAAGGCTGTGGCGCAGCGCCAGCGAGGTCAGGGCGCGCACGGCGCGACTCCTGAGGGTGCGAGCCCGGGCGGGACGGATCGGTCGTTCGGGGGCATCGGGACTCTCCGTTCGGGGTAGGGGCGCTACGGGGCGATGGCATGTCTTGAGTGTGTGCTCACTCAACAATGGGCACGGCGGAGCGCGGCTCGGCCGCGTGGGGCAGGGGGTCATGGGCGGGGCGTCCGTGCGCCGTCGAACCAGACGTCGAGCAGGTCGTCCGTGAACTGCGCCGCCTGCGCCTCCCAGGCCGCTTCGTCGAGGTGTCGGCGGGTGTAGAAGAACATCAATAACGAGGACAGGAACGATGCCGCCGCCGCCTCGGTCGGCAGGTCGGAACGGAGCTCGCCGGCGGCGACGCGTCCGTCGAGGTAGCGGGTCAGCGCGCCGCGGATGTCGTCGAGCAGCGTGCGGAAGGCGTCGCCCACCTCGGGGTGGGCGTGCGCCTCGCTGACGAGCATCACCACCAGGTCGCCCTGACGGTGGACCAGCTCGACCCAGCCGCGCGCGATCCGCGGCATCGTCTCGGCCGCGGAGGTGCCCGCCGCCCCGCCGAGCAGCGTGCGCACCGCGACCAGCAGGGCGCTGCGTTGCTTGGCGGCCTCGACCAGCAACTCGGACTTGCCGCCGAAGTAGTGGAAGATCAGGCCCTCGGTGATGCCGGCCTCGCGGGCGATCGACTTGGTGGTGGTGCCGCCGTAGCCGTGGCGGGCGAACAACGACAGCGCGGCGTCCAGGATCTGGCGCCTGCGCTCCTCGGCGCCCCTGCGGCGCGGCGTCGCTTGCTCGGGCATGTCCACGGCCCCTTCCGCGCCCTGTTGAGTGGGCGCTCAATCAAGGCAAGGTAGCAGCGGCGCGCTCCCACGTCAAGTACCCGCATTGACTCAATTAGAATCGTACCGAAGGGGTCTTGGATGACTCATAAGTA
>JBBDSD010000122.1:0-9425 GCA_040905065.1 Trueperaceae bacterium
CCACCGCAAAGACCAGCTCGGCGGCGGTCACGGTGTCGGCGGGCAGGGCGCCGTCCAGCAGCGCTCGGGGGCGCAGGGGCAGCGGATCGTCCGGATCGGCGGGTGCGCTGAGGAAGCCGCCCTGGTCCGGGTCGGCGAAGTCGCGCATCACGGCGTCGGCCCGCCGTTCGGCGGCGCGCGCCCAGGCCGGATCGCCGTCGGCGCGGTGCAGTTCCAGCAGGCCGGTCCCCAAAGCGGCGTGGTCCTCCAGCCGGGCGGCGATCCCCACGCGGTCTCCGAAGGCGCGTCGCCACAGGCGGCCGTCGGCGTCCAGGAACCGGTCCAGGGTGGCGCGCGCCAGCTCGCGGGCTCGTTGGATCATGGCGTCCTCGCCGCATAGGCGCCCGGCGCGCGCCAGACCCAGGATCGCCAGGCCCTGCAGGCCGCAGAGCGCCTTGTCGTCTCGGGCCGGGCGGGTCCGCTCCGCTCGTACCGCGGCCAACGCCGTGCGGATCCGCTCCCGCGCCTCGGCCGCGCCGTCGGGCGTCCGGCCGTGCCGTGCCGCCAACTCCGCGTCGCTCGCGGTCCGCCGCAGCACGTTGCGACCCTCGAACGGGCCGACGTCGCTCACGCCGTACGCGTCGCGGGCGAACGCGACGGCGTCGTCGCCGACCGCGTCACGCACGGCCTCATCGAACGCGTTCGCGGTCCAGGCGTAGAAGGCGCCCTCTTCGGAGCGCCCGTCCGCGCCGGGCGAATCGGCGTCCAACGCGGTGGCGTACAGGCCGCCGGGCAACCGCATCTCGGCCTCCAGCCAGGCGAAGGTGCTGCGAACCGCAGCGAGGTGGGTCGGATCGTTGCCGTCGCGCCACGCCTCGGCCCAGCGGGGCAGCAACTGTACGTTGTCGGACAGCATCTTCTCGAAGTGCGGCACGCGCCAGGCTTCGTCGACGGCGTAGCGCGCCACCCCGCCCGCCAACGGATCGGCGATGCCGCCGTGCGCCAGGGAGGTCAGGGCGCGGTCGCGCCAACGGCGCGCGTCCGCATCGTCCAGCCGCGACCACCAGCGCAGCAGGCCGTGCGGTGGGAACTTCGGGGCCCCGCTCATGCCGCCGTGGGTCTCGTCGATGCGCGCTTGGCACGCCTGCAACGCCTCGCGCTCGGCGTCGCGCAGTTCGGTCGCGACGGCATCGAGAGCGGGATCGGCGTCCGCCTCGCTGGCGGCGTCCGTCTGGGCGTGGGGCGTCGCCGGTGGATCCCAGCGCGACCCGGGCGGGGCGGCCATGCCGCCCTCCAAGTGGGCGTGCAGGCGTTCGGCGTCCTCCAGCACCAACGCGCGGCGTTCCCGCCAGGCGTCCGATACCGAGTCCATCACGCGCCGGAACGACGGCATGCCGGGCCGGTCGTTGGGCGGCAGGTAGGTGCCGGCAAAGAACGGGCGGCCCTGCGTATCGGTCACCGCCGTCAGCGGCCAGCCGCCCTGGCCCCTGAGCGCCTGCAGCGCCGTCATGTAGTAGGCGTCCACGTCGGGGTGCTCCTCGCGGTCCACCTTGACGGCGATGAAGCGTTCGTTCAGCCAGGCGGCGGTCTCGGGGTCGCGGAACGATTCGCGCTGCATCACGTGGCACCAGTGGCAGGCGGCGTACCCGATCGACACCAGCACCGGCAGGTCGCGGCGCTCGGCGTCGGCGAACGGGGCGGCGCCCCAGGCGCGCCACGCGACCGGGTCGCTGGCGTGCTGGCGCAGGTACGGGCTGCCGGCTTCGCGGAGTTCGCTCACAATGGCACCGTAGCAGCCGGTTCGCAGCGTCCAGGCAGGCTACGCTTCGTGCATGAGCCTGGACGAGATGCGCGTCGCCTACCGGCGCGGAACGTTGTTGGAGGAGCTGCTGGGAACCGATCCGTTCGCGGCGCTGACGGCGTGGCTGCGCGAGGCGGCCGACGCCGGCGCGCGGGAGCCGAACGCGATGGCGTTGGCCACGGTCGATGATCAGGGCCGGCCGTCGCTGCGGATGGTGCTGTGCAAGGGCGTGGACGACCACGGGATCGTGTTCTACACGAACCTCGGCAGCCGCAAGGCGATCGACATGGAGCGGACGTCCCGAGCGGCGGCGACCTTCTGGTGGGAGGTCGGCGAGCGGCAGGTCCGGATCGAGGGGCGCGTGGAGCGCGTCTCCGACGCCGAGGCCGACGCCTACTTCGCTCGGCGTCCGCGCGGCAGTCGACTGGGGGCGTGGGCCTCGCCGCAGAGCCGGCCGGTCGCCGGTCGCGAGGAGTTGGAGCGCCGTCTGGAGGAGGTGCGCCGTCGCTTCGGCGAGGACGATCCGGTGCCGCGTCCCGACTTCTGGGGCGGCTACCGGATCGTGCCGGATCGGATCGAGTTCTGGCAGGGTCGCGAGGACCGGCTGCACGACCGCGTCGTCTTCGAACGTGCGGAGGAGGGCGCCAGCGGCGCTGCCTGGCGGCAGGTCCGGCTGGCGCCGTAGGTTCGAACGTCGTTCCGTCGGCGTCGCTCAGTCGGCGTCGCTCGCGCCGTCGTCCGTGTCGCCGTCGTCCGTGTCGCCGTCGTCCGTGTCGCCGTCGTCCGTGTCGCCGTCGTCCGTCGCGTCCGGTTCCGTGGCGGGAGGGGTCGGGACCGGCAGGCGCTCGGGGTAGGTGACCACGCCGGACAGGGAGAAGATCCGCTCGACCTGAGCGCTGACGCGTTCCTGCACCATCTGGGTTCGCAGTTCGTCCTCGACGTCGGCCAGCGGCAGGGTGCGGGCCTCCTGCCGTTCGCTGACCAGGATCAGGTGATGGCCGAAGTCGGTCTCGACCGGGCCGGTGGGCACGCCCACCTCGGCCGCGAAGACGGCGTTCTCGAAACCGGGCACCATGCGACCGCGCTCGAAGCAGCCCAGGTCGCCGCCGCTCTCGACGCCGCTCGGGTCGGTGGTGTGCTCGCGGGCAGCTTCGGGGAACGGGGTGCCGTCCTCGATCTCGGCCAGGACCGCTTCGGCCGTGGCCTCGTCCTCCAGCAGGATGTGCCGGGCGCACAACTGCTCGCCGGTCTGGAAGCTCTCGCGGTCGGCGAGGTAGGCGACGCGCAGCTCCTGCTCTCCGATGGAGACGTCGGCTTCCAGGGCCTGATACAGGGCGTCGATCGACTCGGCCTCCTGGATCTTGATGCGCAACTCGTCGACGGTGTCGATGCCGGCCTGGCGGATGCCGTCCTGGAACGCCTCGTCGCTGTCGAAGTTGGCCCGGATCTCGTCGAGGTTCGCTTCGACGGTGGCCGCGTCGGCGCCAAGACCGCGCCGCTCGGCGGCGACCAGGAGCGTGACCTCCTGGGCCCGCTGCTCCAGGTACGTCGGCGCGAACGGCATGAGTTCGGCGCGCAGCGCGTCGTCCAGTTCCGCCCCTTGCTGGGCAGCGACGCCGCGCATGGCGGTCTCGAACCGCTGCTCGAACTCGGACAGGGTCTCGGTGTAGGAACCTAGGCGCAGCACCACCGGATCGGCGGCGTCGCGTTGGGCCAGGGCGGAGCCTGCGGTGGCGGCCAGCAAGACGGCGGCCAGCAGGATGGCGAGCGGACGGACGTGCGCAACGTGTCGCATAGGCCGCACGGTAGCAGAGCGGGCGCCTTCGCGCGGTCGCTCGCGGCGGTAGATGCTGCGGGGGTCGGGGCGGTGGTCGGGACGGTGGTCGCGGCGGCCGGTGGCGGGCCCGAAGGGCGGCCGCCCCGCGCGGGGCGGGGCGGACGGTCGGTGCGTTCGGACAGAGCGGGTTCGTCGTTCAGAAGTCGTCGGTCGACTCGACCTCGTACGGCAGGCGGTCGGGGTAGGTGGCGACGTCGGCCTCGGCCACGATGGCGCTCAGCTCCTGTTGAACGACCTGGTTGACCAGCTGCGCTTCGATCTGGTCGCGGACCTCGTCGAACTCGCGGTCGGACGCTTCGGGCGTCGCCTCGTAGGTCTCGCGGACCTCTTCGTCGCTGACCTCGACGTCGGCGCCGAGCTGCTGCTGAAGCCGCGTGATCCGTTCGCCCTCCTCGACCAGGCGGCGGAGCGTCTCGACGTCGCCGATGCCGCTCTGGTCCAGCAGCTCGGCGAACGCCTGGTCGTCGCCGTCGCCGCGCAGGTCGGCCACGACCTGGTCGACCTCGGCTTCGGAGATCTCGATGTCGCGCGCGTCGGCCTCGTGCAACCAGGCGATCTCCTGAGCCAACTGGTCCAGGAACGGCCCGGCGTACGCCTCGAGCTGGGCGCGGATCTCGTCGTTCATCGGCACGCCCTGCTGGGAGGCGGCGGAGCGAAGGGCGATCTCGAAGCGTTGCTCGAACTGCGAGAGGGTGCGTTCCTCGCCGTCGACGGACAGTACGACCGGGTCGTCGTCCTGCGCCAGGGCGGCGCTTCCTACGATCGTTGCGATCGTCAGGGCGAGGAGGGACAGCGGGCGGATGAGGGTGCGGAGGTGTCGCATGGGTCGGACCGTACCGGCGCGGGACATGAGCGCGGATGGCGGGAGATGAGAGCCCGGGGCGGGAGGCCCGCCGCTCACGCGTCCGCGGCGCTCACCGGCCGGCCCGCGGCCGCATCGGACGCAGCCGCGCCGCCGTCCTCGCCGCCGTCCTCGCCGCCGTCCTCGGCGCCGTCCTTGGCGCCGTCTGCGTCCAGGTCGCGCAGGCGCTGGTACGCGGCGCGGCGGTCGGGATCCAGCGTGTCCGGCACCGTCACGCGCAGCTCGACGTGCTGATCGCCGCGTCCGCCGCCCTTGCGCGGCCAACCCTGGCCGCGCAAACGCAGCACGCGCCCGCTGCTGCTGCCGGCCGGCACGGTGACCTGCACCGGTCCGTCGAGGGTCGGCACCGTCACCGGTCCCCCCAGCGCGGCGACGTGGTCGGGCACGCGCACCGTGGCGCGGACGTCGTCGCCGACGACGGTCAGGTCGGGGTGCGGTCGGTGGCGGACGGTGAGGAGCAGATCGCCTCCGTCCGGTGCCTGGCCGCGCAGGCGCAGGGTGGCCCCGTCGCGCACGCCCTTGGGCACGCTCACGGTGACGCGCTTGCCCCCGACGCTGACGGCGACGTCGCCGCCGTGGAAGGCTCGGTCCAGATCCAGGTCCAAGCGACCCTTGGCGCCGGCGGGACGGGCGGTCCCGACGCGGCCGCTACGCACCTGCGTGAACGGGTCGCCGCGCCCGTACGCGCCGGGTCGTGCGCCGGAGGCGCCTTCGGCGAAGCCGCCGAAGTCGGCGCCGAACAGGCTGCGGAAGAAGTCGCTGAAGTCGGCGGTGTCGCCGCCTTGCACGTGGGTCCAGACGGTGCCGCCGCTCCCGCCGGCCGCCTGCCCGGGACCCCAAGAACCTTGGGGGGGCGGTCCGCCGCTGCCGTAGGCGTCGTACACGCGTCGCTTCTCCGGATCGGAGAGGGCAGTGTACGCCTCGTTGATCTCCTTGAAGCGGTCCTCGGCCGCCGCGTCCCCGGGGTTGCGATCGGGGTGGTGCTTGGCGGCCAACGTGCGGTACGCGCGCTTGATCGCGTCCGTGTCGGCGTCCCGGGATACCCCCAGGATCTGGTAGTAGTCCTTGTAGTCGGCCACCTCGTTCACCTCCTTCCGGGGTCGCGTGGGCCGCGTGCGGCGCGGGCGGGCGCGGGGCGTACGCGCGTGGGTTGCGGGTTGCGCACCCGCACCTTGCGCACCCGCACCTTGCGCACCCGCACCTCGCTCAGCGTGCCGTGGCTCAGGCGTCATCCTCTTGGTGGACGACGACGCGGGCGGGGCGGATCAGGCGTTCGCCGCGAGCGAAGCCGGCTTCGAAGACGTCGGCGATGGTGCCCGGCTGGGCGTCGCCTTGCACGGGGGTGGTGGTGAGGGCCTCGTGCAGATCGGGGTCGAACCTCTCGCCGACCTCGCCGACGCTGCGGACCTCCAGGCGCTCCAGGGAGCGCTCGAGTCCTTCGAGCACGGCGCGCACGCCGGGCACGATCTCGCTGGGGTCGCCGCGCTCGGCGGCAATAAGCGCGCGACGAAGGTCATCGTGCACGCTCATCGCCGGCGCCAGCGCGTCGTCCACCCCGGCGTCGTGCGCGCGCTGCCGGTCGCCGGCCGCGCGGCGGCGCACGGTGTCCAGTTCGGCCCGGGCGCGCAGGGCACGCTCCTCCTGCTCACCGACGGCCGCTTCGGCGTCGGCCAGGCGTTCCTGCAGGGCGGCAAGTTCGCCGCGCAAGATCTCGAGCTCGGTCTGCGGGCCGTCGCCGGGCTCACTGCCGCCGGTCGCGTCGCTGCCGAGGGTCGGTTCGGCGTCCGGTTCCACGCCGTGCGCTTGGCGCTCGGCGCGCGCTTCAGCGTCGCGTGTGCCGTCGGACGGAGTACCGCCGTTCGGGTGGGCGTCGCGGCGTTCTTCGCTGCGGTCGTCGGGGTCGCGTCGGGTCATGCGGTCTCCACGCTCACTGCGGGCGAGGTGCGACGCTCCCGCGTCCGCCCCCCGCCCGGTCTGGGGTCGTCGTTCAGCCGGCCGGCTTGAAGTCGGCGTCGATGACGTCGTCGTCCTGGGCCTGCGACGCGTCGTCGCCGCCCGCAGCAGCGTCGCCGTCGCTGTCGCCGTCGCCAGCGTCGTCGCTCTTGGCGGTCGCCTGCTGGAACACCTGCAGCGCCTCGGCCAGCTTCTGGGTCAGCTCCTCGTAGCGGGCCTTGTCGACGTTGGGATCGTCGACGGCGGTCTTGGCCTCGTCGATCGCTTCCTGAAGCGGCTGCTTCTGCTCGTCGGTGGCGTCTTCGGTCTCGTCGAGGATCTTGACCGCTTGGGCGCGCATGCCGTCGCACTGGTTGCGGGCTTCGGCCAGCTCGCGGAACGTGGCGTCCTCGTCGGCGTGCGCTTCGGCATCCTTCACCATCCGATCGATCTCGTCGTCGTCGAGGGTGGTGGTGTTCTGGATGGTGATCGACGCTTCCTTGCCGGTCGACTTTTCGCGCGAGGTGACGTTGAGCACACCGTTCGCGTCGATGTCGTAGGTGATCTCGATCTGCGGCAGGCCGGCGGGCATCGGCGGGATGCCGTCCAGCTTGAAGCGGCCCAGCGACTTGTTCTCGCGCGCCATGGTGCGTTCGCCCTGCAGGACGTGCACCTCGACGCCGGTCTGGTTGCCGTCGGCGGTGGTGAACGTCTCGGTCTTGCGGACCGGCACGGTGGTGTTGCGGTCGATCAGCTTCGTGAACACGCCGCCCTTGGTCTCGACCCCGAGGCTGAGGGGCGTGACGTCGAGCAGCACGATGTCGTCCACGTCGCCGGTCAGCACGCCGGCCTGCACGGCGGCGCCCAGGGCGACCACCTCGTCGGGGTTCACCGACTGGTTAGGGGCCTTGCCCAGCAGCTCTTGCACCAGCTTCTTGACCGCCGGCACGCGGGTCGATCCGCCGACCAGGATGATCTCGTCGATCTTCGACTTGTCGATCTTGGCGTCGGAGAGGGCGCTCTCGACCGGGCCGCGGATCCGCTTCAGCAGCGGCGCGATCAGGTCCTCGAAGGTGCTGCGGGTCAGCTTCTTCTCGAGGTACAGCGGCGCGTTGCTGCTGGGGTCCATGGCGATGAACGGCAGGCTGATCGTGGTCTCGGGCAGGCCGGAGAGCTCGATCTTGGCCTTCTCGGCCGCTTCGATCATGCGCTGCAGCGCCTGCTTGTCCTTCTTGAGGTCGACGTCGTACTCCTTCTTGAAGCTCTCGGCCAGCCAGTCGACGATGGCGTAGTCGAAGTCGCTGCCGCCGAGGTGGGTGTCGCCGTGGGTGCTGCGCACCTCGAAGACGCCGTCGCCGACCTCCAGCACGCTGACGTCGAAGGTGCCGCCGCCCAAGTCGAACACCAGCACCGTCTCGTTGCCCTTCTTCTCCAGGCCGTAGGCGAGCGCGGCCGCGGTGGGTTCGTTGACGATGCGCAGCACCTCGAGCCCGGCGATCTTGCCGGCGTTCTGGGTCGCTTCGCGCTGGGAGTTGTTGAAGTAGGCGGGCACGGTGATGACCGCTTCGGTGATCTTCTCGCCGGTTTGCTCGGCGGCGTCGGCGACCAGCTTGCGCAGCACCATGGCGGAGATCTCCTCCGGCGTGTGCTGCTTGCCGTTCACGACGAACCGCACGCCGCCGTCGTCGGCCTTGACGACCTCGTACGGGGCGCGTTCGACCTCTTCTTTGACCTCGTCCCAGGTGCGGCCCATGAACCGCTTGATCTCGAACAGGGTGCCTCTGGCGTTGAGGACCGACTGGCGCTTGGCGACCTGGCCGACCAGGCGCTGGTCGTCCTTGAAGGCGACCACCGAGGGGGTGGTGCGGTTGCCTTCGTTGTTGACCAGGACGGTCGGTTCGCCGCCTTCCATGATCGCGATGACGCTGTTGGTGGTTCCAAGATCGATGCCTACGGCTTTGCCCATGAGGGGCCTCCATTCGTGGTTCGGAATTCGGCGCGCGAGCGCCCGCGCCGCCCAGATCGCTTGAGGGCGTGCGGGCGCACGACGCTCACTACGCAGAAGCATAGCAGTCGGCCCCGGATGTGTCAACAGATGTGAGCGTCTTAGGCTCAAGTTTGTCGGGTCGGCCCGTCCCATCCAGCGCTGCGCGTCGCGCGGTACCCTCAGTAGGCGCGCCGCCCACCTCCCGACCCGGCCCGCACGCACCGCGCGGCCGCACCGTCCGTACACGAATCGTTCCGCACGCGAGGAGATCCGATGCTCTACCTGGTCCTGGCTCACGACTTCGACGACGACGACGCCGCCACCCGCCGCGGACGGGTCCGCCAAGCTCACCTGGACGGCGTCCAACCGCTGGCCGACGCCGGCACCCTGCAGATGGGCGGCGCCTTCCTGGACGACGACGGCACCATGCGCGGCTCGCTGATGCTGATCGAGGCCGACGACGCCGCCGCCGTCCGCGACATCGTCCTGAACGACGTCTACGTGCGCGAGCGCGTATGGGACCCCGACCGGATCGAGATCCGGCCGTTCCGGCGGGCGGTCTGACGCCCGGCGCAGGCCGCGGCCCGACTCAGCCCCTGCGCCGAACGCCGGTCGACCGTGCGGCTCACCTCGCCCGGTCGCCTTCGCCGGTGCCGTCACGTTCGCCGGTGCCGTTCCGTCCAGCGCCGTTCCGTCCGTCGCCGTCCCGCCGCGTGCGCCTGTGCCGCAGCCAGGTGGCCGCCAACAACCCCACCGCGCCGACCGCCACCGCAATCACCGCCAGTTCCCAGCGGAAGCCGACCGCGTCCGGACCGAACGACTCCTCCAAGGCGGCGCCCGCCAACGCGAACGCCACCAGGTACGGCGAACCGCCCACCGCCGTCGCCGTCGCGAACGGCACGAACGGTACGCGGCCGGCGCCGGCCGCGACGTTGACCACGTCGCCGGGCACGCCCAGCACGCGCGCGACCAGCACCGACTCGAACGTGCGCTTCCGGAACTGCCGCATCCAGATCGCGACGCGGCC
>JBBDSD010000123.1:0-9382 GCA_040905065.1 Trueperaceae bacterium
AACCACCACCTCCTGGCCGACCTCGACCAGGTCGGCCACGGTGCGGCCGTCCTCCACGTCGCGGGCCACCGTGCCGACCGGCACCTCCAGCAGAAACGGATCGCCGCCCTTGCCGTTGCGTTCGCGACCTTCGCCCTGCATGCCGGTCCCGCCCTTGTACACCTTGTGCGGCGTGAGGCGCGCCAGCGCTCCGACGTCGTCGATGGCGCGCAGCAGCACGTCGCCGCCGTGACCGCCGTGACCGCCGTCGGGACCGCCCTTGGGGATGTACTTCAGGCGCAGGAACGACATGGCGCCGTCGCCGCCACGTCCCCCCTGCACGGTGATAATGATCACGTCACGAACCGCCATGGTCCTCCCGTCCCGGGCCCCGGGGGCCGCCCGCCCGCGACCGGGCGCGGGCGTCCGGCCGCGCCCGGGGATCGCCTGCGGTTGCGGAGATCAGTCGGCGGACAGCGCCTGCGCGTCCTGCTCGACGATCGTCACGAAGTGGCCCTTGCGGCCCTTGTCGTGCCACTTGACGACGCCGTCGCGAAGCGCGAAGAGCGTGAAGTCCTTGCCGGTCCCGACGTTGAGGCCGGGGTTGTAGCGGGTGCCGCGCTGGCGCACCAGGATGTTGCCGGCCGCGACGACCTGGCCGTCGAACCGCTTGATGCCCAACCGCTTGGATTCGCTGTCGCGCCCGTTCTTGGAGCTGCCGACGCCTTTCTTGTGAGCCATTTCGGGTCCCTCCCGGGGTCAGCCGGCGATGCCGGTCACGCGGACTTCGGTGTAGGCCTGGCGGTGACCGGTCTTGCGCCGGTAGTTGGCCTTGGCCTTGAACTTCTTGATGTAGAGCTTCTCGCCCCGGCCGTGCGAGACGACCTCGGCCTGGACCTTAGCGCCGCCCACGGTCGGCGTGCCGATCTGTGTCGACTCGCCACCGAGGAGCAGGACCGGCAGATCGACGGACGCGCCGACCTCCTCCTCGAGCGCTTCGAGCCGCACGAGGTCGCCCTCTTCGACGCGGTACTGCTTGCCACCGGACTTGACGATCGCGTACATGCTTGCCTCCGTGCCTCTCATGGCCTTCGTGCCGTTGCCTTCGTGCCGTTGCCTTCGTGCGAGCGCCCGGTGGACGGGCGGACGACGTCGCTTCGTGAATGGGGGTAGCGCGGCCAGGTTGCACGTGCAGGTGCACGTGCAGGCACACGCCGCGCTGAGCACGTGATCATAGCAGAGCCCACCGGTAGCGCGCAAGCGCGCCGCGCGCATCGGGCCGCAGGGCTCGTCCTCACACGCGCCCGGGCCCGTCCGGTCGCTGGCGTGGACGTCGGCGTGGACGCGCCCCCGCACCACGCCCCCGGCCCCTGCCCCGTCCGGACGTCGTACATTGGGGATTCCGACACGCCGAACCTGCCCGGCGGCGAACCGCCGCCGGGCGCCCCCCCCCCCCCCGCCGCCCGGCGCCCCCCCCCCCCCCCCCCCCCCCCCCCCCGCGCCCCCACCGCCGCGTCGGCCGGGCTCCCGCGCCCGCCGGCACGCCGCCCCGCGCGTCGCCCCCCGCGCCGCGCCCCCCGCTGCTCGCCCCCCACCTCACCCGTGCCACGGCACGCAGCGCGAAGGACCCCCGCATGAGCCACCCCGACCGCGACCTCGACCACGACCTCGACCACCACGCCGGCCCGACGACCGACGCGACGCTCCTCCCCCACCGCCGGCTCGATCCCCTCTCCGGCGGTTCGGTCCTGGTCAGTCCGCACCGCACGCAGCGCCCGTGGCAAGGACGGCAGGAGTCCGCCGGCACGCCCGGTGCGCCCCGCTACGACCCGACCTGCTACCTATGCCCCGGCAACGCCCGCGCCGGCGGTCAGCGCAATCCCGACTACGCCGCGACGTACCTGTTCGACAACGACTTCCCGGCGCTGCTGGACGCGACCTGGGCCGACCCGGCCGCCGATCAGGGGCTGCTGGCGGCGGAACCGGTGCGGGGCCGCTGCCAGGTGATCTGCTTCTCGCCCCGCCACGACCTGACCCTGGCCGGCTTCGGCCCAGCCGGCCTGCGGCGCGTGGTCGACCTGTGGGCGGACCGCGCCGAGGTGCTGGGGCGCGATTGGCGCTGGGTGCAGATCTTCGAGAACCAGGGGCAGGCGATGGGCGCCAGCAACCCGCACCCGCACGGCCAGGTCTGGGCGCTGGACCGGCTGCCCGACCTGGTCGTGCGCGAGGACGATCGCCAACGCGCCTGGGCCGACGCCCACGGCGAACCGCTGCTGGTCGCCTACGAACGGCTGGAGCGCGAGCGCGCGGTGCGCACGGTGCTCACGACCGAGGCGTGGACCGTCCTCGTGCCGTGGTGGGCGGTGTGGCCGTACGAGCTGCTGATCGTGCCCCGTCGCCCCGTGACGCGCCTGCCCGACCTACGCGACGCCGAGCGCAACGATCTGGCCGCGCTGCTGGACCGGCTGTTCCCGACGCTGGACGCGCTGTTCGACGCGCCGTTCCCGTACTCGATGGGCTGGCACGGCGCCCCCAGCGGACCCGACGCGGCCGGCGAGGACGCGTCGCACTGGCAGCTGCACGCGCACGTCTACCCGCCGCTGTTGCGCAGCGCCACCGTCCGCAAGTTCATGGTCGGGTTCGAGATGCTGGGCGAACCGCAGCGCGACCTGACCCCCGAACGGGCCGCCGCCGACCTGCGCGACGCCGCCGCACGGGCCGGAGCGGCGGACGGAAACGCGACGCCCGGAACGGGGAGCGGTCGATGAACCGGCCGGACGCACGGATTCCCGATCCGGATGGGCGCCGCCCGACCCGGCCGGACCCCGACCCGATCCGTCGCAGGCGCGCCGCCGCCTTCGATCGCCTGGACGCCGCGTTCGAGGAGGCGTTCGGCTCGGCCCCTAGCCACCGTCTGCGGTCGCCGGGCCGCGTGAACCTGATCGGCGAGCACACCGACCATCAGGACGGGTTCGTGCTGCCGATGGCGATCGACCGGGAGTTGCGCCTGGTACTGCGACCGCGCGACGACGGTCGCGTGCGCCTCTGGGCCGCCGACCTGCAGGCCCACCACGCGTTCGACGCCTCCGCCCCGCACCTGCGCGACGGCTGGGCGGCGTACGCGCACGGTGTCGCCTGGTCGCTGGCCCGAGACGGGCAGCGCCTGCGCGGCTTCGACGCCGCGCTCGCGGGCGACGTGCCGCAGGGGGCGGGCCTCTCCTCCTCCGCCGCGCTGGAGTTGGCGATCGCCCACGCCTTCGCCATCGCCGGCGATCTGCCGTGGGACCCGGTCGCCATGGCGGTCGCCTGCCGCCGGGCGGAGAACGACTGGGTGGGCGTGGCGTCGGGCATCATGGACCAGCTGATCTGCGCCTGCGGCCGCGAAGGAATGGCGCTGCGGATCGACTGCCGCGACCTGTCGCGCGAAGCGGTGACGCTTCCTAGCGGCGTGCGCGTGGTGATCCTGGACACCGGCACCCGGCGCGGGTTGGTGGACAGCGCCTACAACGAGCGCAGCGCCCAGGTGCGCGAGGCGGCGCGCGCCCTGCAGGTCGCCATGCTGCGCGACGTGACGCCCGCCCGCCTGGCGTCGGAGGAGCACCGCCTGGACGCCACCGTGCGGCGGCGGGCCCGGCACGTGGTGCACGAGAACGCGCGGGTGGCGCTGGCGGCCGACGCCATGCGGCGCGACGATCCGGTCGCGCTGGGGCGCCTGATGGACGCCAGTCACGACAGCCTACGCGACGACTTCGAGGTCAGCAGCCCGGCGCTGGACGCGATCACGCAGGCCGCCCGCGCCCACCCCGCCTGCTACGGCGCGCGCATGACCGGCGCAGGCTTCGCCGGCTGCGCCGTGGCGCTGGTCGACGACACCGATCTGGACGCCTTCGTGGACGCCACCACGGCGCACTACCGCGACGCGACCGGACACGCGCCGGAGGCGTGGCCGGTGGTCGCCGCGGCCGGCACCGGTCCGTGGGACGCCGGCGCTACAGCAGCGTCCCCTTCAGAACGGTCGTCGCCACGGTGAAGTAGAGGACGATCCCGGTCACGTCGACCAACGTCGCCACGAACGGGGTCGAACTCGCGGCCGGGTCGGCGCCGAGGCGCTGCAGCACCATCGGCAGGATCGTGCCCATCAGCGACCCCCACAGCACCACCAGCAGCAGCGACACGCCGATGGTGACGCCCACCAGCGCCCAGTGCTCGCCGTAGCCGACGCCGAACCACTGCCCGAAGGCGATGCGCAGGAACCCGAGCACGGCCAGGATCAGGCCGATGATGCCGGCGGACGCCCCCTCGCGCAGCAGGGCGCGCCACCAGTCGCGCAGGGTGGCCTCGCCGGTGGTGAGCGCCCGGATGATCAGCGTGGCCGCCTGCGAGCCGCTGTTCCCGCCGGAACTGATGATCAGCGGCACGAACAGGGCCAGCACCAGCGCCTGCTCCAACGAGTCCTCGAATCCGCCCATCGCGGTCGCGGTCAGCATCTGCCCGAAGAAGAGCAGGATCAACCACGGGGCGCGCTTCTTGACCATGGAGAGGATCCGGATCGAGAGGTACGGCTCGTCGAGGGCGGACGACCCACCCATCATCTGGATGTCCTCGGTCGCCTCGCGTTCGGCCACGTCCAGCACGTCGTCGACCGTGACGATCCCGACCAGGATCCCGTCGCTGTCGACCACCGGCAGGGCGATCCGGTCGTAGCGCCGGAAGGCGGCGACCGCCTCCTCCTGGTCTTCGAGCGCCTGCAGCGCCACGAACTGCTCGTCCATCAGCTCGGCGATGCGGGTGGTGGGCTCGGTCAGCAGCAGCTCCCGCATGCGCAGGTCGTCGATCAGCTTGCCGCCGCGCTGGGTGACGTACACCACGTTCAGCGTCTCGGAGTCGCTGCCGAAGGCGCGCACGTGCCGCAGCGCCTCGTCCACCGTCCAGTGCGGCTTGACCTGGACGTAGTCCGGCGTCATCAGGCGCCCGATCGAGTCCTCGGGGTACCCGAGCAATCGGGTGGCGACCTCGCGCTCCTCGGGCGAGAGCAGGTTCACCAGGCGCTTGGTGACCTTGCCGGGCAGTTCGCCCAGCAGTTCGGTGCGATCGTCCGGACTCATGTCGTCCAGGATGGCGGCGACGTCCTTGTCGCCGAGCGCCCGCAGCAGGCTCTCCTGCGCACCCAACGGCAGATGCTCGAACACGTCGGTGGCGCGGTCCTTCGAGAGGAGGCGGAACACCACCGCTTCGTGCTCGGACCCCAGTTCGGGGATCACCTCGGCCACGTCGGGCGCGTCGTACGCCAGCAGCAGGCGCCGAATCTCGCCGAAGCGGCGCGCCGCGATCAGCTCATGGAGGCGGTCGGTCAGCCCGTCAACGTGTAGGTCGTGATCGAGGAGGGGCACCGTCGTCCTCCTCGCTCCCCGGAGCGCTCGCGCTGGGGACGGTCGGGACCGGGATGCGCCGTGCGTCGTGCGTCATGCGGACACCTCCTCGTGCGCGGCCGTCCGGCCGCTCGGGAAGGCTACCGCCCGCCTGGGGGGGTGTCAACGAGCGACGTGTCCGACGCATCCGCATCGCCTGCGGCGTGCTCGCGCACAGCCCGCTGCAACGTCTTCAGCGTCAGCTCGCGGGTGTCGGCCACCCACGCCGTCGCCGCCTCGTGCCGGGTCGCCGGCCCCACCGCGACCGACGCCATGCCGGCGCCGCGGACGGCGCGCACGCCGGCCGGCGCGTCCTCGATCCCGGCGCAGGCGTCGGTGGGCAGGTCCAGCGCCTCGGCGGCCGCCTCGAAGATCTCCGGGTCCGGCTTGCCGAACCGCAACGTGGCCGGAATGATCACCGCGTCGAAGCGGTCCTCGATCCCCAGCCTCCGCAGCAGCGTCGGTCCGTTCCGGCTGGACGACGCCAACGCCAGCCGCACGCCGGCGCCGCGCAGTTGCGCCAGCAGCTCCGGGATGCCGGGCAGCAGGTCGGCGGGCGTCGCCTGCTCGATGAGGCGCCGGTAGTGCTCGTTCTTTTCGTTCGCCAGCGCGCGCCGGCGTTCCGCGTCGGGCCGCGGCGTGCCGGCCGGCGCGCGCGCCAGGATGGCGTCCAGCGACGCGTCGCGCGGCCTGCCGCGCAGGGCGTGGTTCGCTTCGCGGTCGAAGGCGATGCCCAACCGGTCGGCCAGCGCCTTCCAAGCGAGGTAGTGCTGTTCGGCGCTGTCGGTCAGCACGCCGTCCAGGTCGAACGCCACGCCGCGCAGCCGCGGCGGCGTCGGTCGTTCGGCAGCGTCGCCGACGCGGAGCTCCAGCGGTTCGCGCTGATGCCGAATCGTGAGCGGCGGTCCGGATAGCAAGCGGTAGCGGGTGACGTCGCGGCCGGCGTCGACCTCGACGGTGCGGCCGCGCCAGGCGACGCGGAAGCGCAGCCGCGTCCAGGCGGCGGGCAGGCGCGGGTAAAAGCACGGTCGGTCGCAGAGCACCTCGAACCCGCCGAACCCTTGCACCAGCGCCAGCCAGGTGCCGCCCGCCGCGGCGGCGTGCACGCCGTCGGCGACGTTGCCGTTCAGGTCGTCCAGATCGATGCGGGCGGTGCGGCGCAGCGGGTCCAGCGCCGCTTCCGGGCGCCCCAGGCGTACGGCGTAGATCGCGTGCACGCACGGGCTGAGCGACGAGTCGTGGGTGGTGCGCGGCGCGTAGTACGCCTCGTCGCGCCGCAGGCGGGTGCGGCCCACGCCGCCGGGAAGCAGCAGGTGGGCCAGCAGCACGTCCGCCTGCTTGAGCACCTGGTGCCGGTAGATGTCCAGCGGGTGGTGGTGCAGCAGCAGCGGGCGCAACCGGTCGCGGTCCGATCCCCACGGCCACTCCGGCTTGGTCAGGAACGTCGCGTCCTGCGGCGTGACGCCGGTGGCCTCGTCGACCGGTAGGTGCACGGCGTCGGCCGCAGCGGTCCAGGCCGCGACCTCGTCGTCGTGCAGGTCCAAGGCGCGCGCTTCGGTCGCCCACCGGTCGGGGTCGGCCTCCTCCAGCCTGCGCACGGTGGCGGCCGCGTAGCGCAGGGTGGCCTGCATCATCCGATTCGTGTAGTGATTGTCGTCCACCAGCGCGGTGTACTCGTCCGGCCCGGTCACGGTCGCCAGGTGGAAGGCGCCGTCGCGTCCCCCGTGGCCGATGCTGCGGTAGAAGCGCGCGCACTCGATCGCCACCGCCGCACCGCCCCCCCACAGCAGCTCCTCGTCGCCCGTCGCGCGCACCGTACGCTCGAGGGCGTGCACCACGTCGGCGTCGATGTGCACCTGGGCCGTGCCGGCCGGGAAGTAGGCGCTGGCCTCCGGACCGGCGATCGTGCGCCACGGGTACAGCGCGCCCGGATGCCGCAGCTCGCGGGCCCGCTCCCGCGCCGCCGGCAGCATGCCGATCCGGTACCGCACCAGCGCGCGCGCCACGTCGGGCGCCACGTGCAGGAAGAACGGCAGCACGTAGATCTCGGTGTCCCAGAAGACGTGCCCCTCGTACCCCTCACCGCTCAGCCCCTTGCTGGGCACGTTGCTGCGACCGTCGCGCCCGGTGCCCTGCAGCAGGTGGAACGCCGCCACGCGGATCGCCTGCTGCAGCGCCGGATCGCCCTCCAGCGTCACGTCGGCGCCCTCCCACCAGGCGTCCAGCCACGCCCGTTGCGCCCGCAGCAGGCCGTCCGCGCCGCCGTCGCGGGCGTAGGCGCGAAGCTCCTCCGCGGCGGCCGTCTCCAGATCGCTGGCGTAGCGGTCGTCGCTCAGCACGCTGCGGGCCGCGAAGCGCAGCGCACGCCCGGGCGGCACCGTCGCCTGAGCGGTCAGGTCCAGGTACATCGCGCCCTCGCTCGTGGAAACGGTCGGCGGGTCGCCGGGGCCATCCTGCACCGCGTCGCCCGTCGCCGCGTCCTCCAACCAGATCTCCGGATCGACGGCGGCGATCAGCTCCATGCCGCTGTTCGGAGCGCGCATCCGAAGCCAGCGCCGCGGTCCGTCGCCAGCGCCCGCCCCCGTGCCGTGCCCGGTCGGCCGGAGCACCTGGCCCTTCAGGGCGGTGCCGACGCGGGGATCGCCGGTCTCGACCCGGTTCTCGACCCGACCGTCGATCGGGTGGCGCACCTGGACCGCGACCGGTCGGTCCAGCGGTTCGATCCGGATCGCCTGCAGCGCGCGGTGGGGCTGCGGCAGCGAGGCGGCGCGCGTGGTGCGCACGCGCGTGCGGGCCCCGTCCTCCCCCGTCCAGGTCCATTCGCGCGTGAGCGTGCCGGCGCGCAGGTCCAACGCCCGCGTGACCTCGCTGGCGCGCGGATCGTCGCTGCGGACCCAGGCGCCGTCGATCGTCAGCTCCAGCCGGGTGGTGGCGACCACGTTCAGCATCGTCTGGCGCCAGCGCGCCAGACCGTAGGCGTCTTCGGGGTAGGCGAGGGCCTCGCGTTCGTGGAAGCCGGCGAGGTAGTGCCCCGGCACGCTGCCCGATCCCTCCGGCGTGCCCTCCTCCGGCGTGCCTCGCACGCCCAGGTAGCCGTTGCCGACGGAGAACAGCGTCTCGTCCCGGGCCACGTCGCCTGCGTGCACGCCGCGCTGCGTCAGGCGCCACGGATCGTCGGTCGGGAAGCGCGGGGGAACGTCGGACGGGTCGCGGTGGCGGGACATGCAGGGTTCCGTTCGGCAGGGGGCGAGCGGCGCAGGGCCGATGCTGGCGCCAGGGTAGCGTAGGCACTGGGCAGCGTCGGCGACGCCGTCGTACCCTGGCCGGACCCCTCCCCTAGGGGGACCGGGGTTGCCCGTAGCCCACAGGTCGTGCGCACGCGACCTGCGCCCGCCCCACGACCGCACCTCACGACCGCATTCGGAAGGACCCGACGCCATGACCCGACTCGCCATCGAAGGCATGACCTGCGGACACTGCAAGAAGGCCGTCGAAGACGCCCTCGCGTCGGTCGACGGCGTCACCCGCGTCCAGGTCGACCTCGACGCCGGCCGCGCCGACGTCGAAGGCGGCGACGTGGAGCCCCTGATCAAAGCCGTCCGCGACGAGGGCTACGCCGCCGCTCCCACCTCCACCCCCGCCGGCGGATGACCACGAAAGCGGGCGCGACGGAGACCGCGGCCGGGGTCGCCGACGAGGGATCGCCCGCCGCGGTCGCGCCCGCAGCGCGACGCGGATCAGACGTGATCGTCCACGTCCTCGAGCGGCAGCCAGAGTGAGAAGGTGGAGCCGGCAGCGCCGTCCGTTTCCAGCGTGAGGTCACCGCCGAGCAGACGCGCGACCCGGCGGCTGATCGCCAGACGAAATCCCGGTGCGCCCTTCCGCTCCACCCGCTCGACTTCCTCGAACACGCCTTCGCGTTCCAGCACGCCGGGGCCCATGTCGGCCACGTCGATGCGCAGGGCGATGGGGAGCCGCGCGTAATTCGCTCCGAG
>JBBDSD010000124.1:0-9295 GCA_040905065.1 Trueperaceae bacterium
CCTCCAACCGCCGCAGCCACGCCCCCAACTGATCCAGGTCCAATCCCAGGTCGTCGGCGGCGTCGCGGACCGTCAGGCCGCGTCGTAGCGTCACCAGGATGCGCTTGCCGGAGGGGCCCACCTCCCGGTCGAAGCGCATGGCCAGTTCGGTCATCGGGTCCAACGCGTCGCGGCCGCGGAGCGTCAACTGGTAGGTGCGGGACTCCCAGTCGGGCGGGTCCACCGGCAGCGGCAGGGCCGGCATGCGGGTCAGCGCGTCGTCGTCGACGGCGGCGAAGCGGCCCTTGCGGTCGGCGCGAGGGTGAGCGGTGCGAAGGATCGGCACGCCGCCCTGCAAGTATGTCGCGTCGTTCTGGCCGATGCGGAGTCCAGAGGGGGCGTCCTTGCGCCGATCCTGCGCCACGCCCAGGCTGGCGCACAGCACGGAGCGGGGCAGAGGCGCCCAGGCCAGAGGCGGACCGTTCGGGTCGGCCGCCAGGCGGGCGAACAGGCGCAGGGCGTCACTGCGGCGCACCTCGCGACCGTCGCGTTCGCCCAGCGCGGCGACCAGGCGACCCTCGACCCACCAGGCGGCGGCGACCAGGGGATAGGCGTCGCCGTCGTCGTCGCTGCGGTCGGTGCCGTCGGCGCCTTGGTCGGCGTCGCCGTCCGGATCGCGGCGGGCGGTGGCGCCCCCTCCGACGCTCAGTACGCCGTCGAAGCGGCTGCGAGCGGCCCACTCCGTCGCCTGCGTCAAACCGATCAGGCCGGCGGGAGTGACGTCGCTGCCGGGAAGGCGCGGCACGGACAGCAGGCCCGGCGCACGCGCGGCGGGCAGCAGGGCCGGCAGTTCCGGCACGCCGTGCATGGGGCCGGCGGGCAGGTCGTGCGAATGGAACAGGAACGGCAGGTCGGTGGCGTCATCGCTGGGCGGATGGCCCAGCTTCTGGCGCGCGATCGATTCGCCGGCCTCGATCAGGGTCAGGCACGCGCCTAGCGGTGCAGGCTCGCGGTCCGTGGCATCCAGCGCGGCGTGGCTCCCGACCGCCAGGGTGCCGGTGGCACCTAGGTCCAAGAGCGTCTTCAGTAGGCCGGCGGCGTCCAGCGGGCCGCTCCGACCGCGCAAGGGGGTGCGGGGCGCGGCCGGATCGCTCACCGTTCGCTCCGGACCCGGCGCAGCAGCTCGCGGTCCTCTTCGTGCGAGAGGCGCTCGTGGGCCTGGTCGGGCGGCAGGAAGGCGCCGTCCGGAAACAACGCCTCGCGCAGCTCCGGTTCCGTCCCCGCCGGGCAGGCCAGGCGGAACCAGGTGACGCGTCGCGCCACACCGCGGTCGTTGCGGTAGCGGGTGGTCCAGGTCCGGCTCGGGTCGGGGCAGGTGGCGCGCACGCCGGCCTCCTCCTCGACCTCGCGCAGGGCGGCGGTCAGGTGGTCCTCGCCTGGATCCAGGTGGCCCTTGGGGAACACCCAGGCGCCGTTGGCGCGCCGTAGCACCAGCACCTGACCGTCGTTGCGGATCACCACGCCGCCGGCGCCCTCGATCGCGTCCTCGCCGGCGATCTCGAGGGCGCGCTCGTCGGCGTCGTCGAATACTGCGTCGCCCGTCCCCTCGTCGCAGACGCCGTCTGCGGGGAGGTCGGGCGTCGGGGCGGGCGCGTCGTCGGGCATGGCAAGGAGCATCGTAGCACCCGGTCCCCACGCCGCTCGGGACTGCGGCGTGACCCGTGGCGCGAGCTGCGATCTGCGCCCGCGAGGTGGCGCGCGAGGTGGCCCGCGAGGGGCGTGGGCGGCTGTGCGTGCAGGGCGTCAGCGCGTCGCGAACGCGCCGCCCGCCTGCAGGAAGTCCAGCAGTCCGTCGGCGATGGCGTCGGCCAGGGTGTGCTGGTAGTCGTCCTGCAGCAGGCGGTGGCCCTCGTCGTAGTTGCTGACGAAGCCGACCTCGATCAGGACGGCGGGGATGCGGCTGTTGCGCAGCACGTAGAACAGGTTCTGGCGCACGCCGCGGTCGACCGCGCCGGTGGCGTCGACCAGGCGGGCCTGGACGCGCTGGGCAAGGTTCATGCTGTAGTTCAACTGCGTCTCGCGCAGGATGTCGCCGGCGATGTTGGCCGACTCCGCCGCCTCGGCGGTGCGGGCCGCCCCCAGGTCGCCGCCCCCGTTCTCGCGAATCGCTTGGGACACCAGGCGGGGGTCGAGGGGCCGGCCGAACACCCACGTCTCGATGCCGCGGGCGGCGGGGTTGGCGGCCGCGTTGGCGTGGATCGAGACGAACACGTTCTGGTCCGTGGTCGCGTAGTCGGAGCGCTCCTGCAAGGTCAGGAACTCGTCGCCGTCCCGGGTGAGGACGACCTCGACGCCGGCGGCGCGCAGGCGATCGGCGACCTCGAGCGTCACGGCCAGCACGATCTCCTTCTCGCGAGCCCAGGGGCTGACGGTGCCCGGGTCGTGCCCGCCCTGGGGGCGCGCGCGCGGCGGGGGCCGGCGCGGGGGGGGGCGCCTGGGCGGCGGGCAGGCGACCGGCGGCTTCCGCTCCGCTCAGGCCGGGCCCCACGTCCAGGTAGACGGTGCCGCCCTCGGTGCGGCCCAGGCGGTAGCCGGTTCCGTCCGCGGCTACGTCGTGATCGACGGTGAGCACCAGGGTCGGATCGCCGTCGGCCCGGTCGGAGTGCAGACGGATCAGCGGCCCCTCGTCCAGCATCCGGTCGACCGGCGTCAGTTCGGCCCCGGGAAAGGCGAGCGCGACGGTCCCGTCGCCGACCAGCAGATCGACCGCCTGGTCGGATGGCACGTCGAGAGCGACGCGGGTGAAGCCTTCGTGGCGGCCGATGCGGGGATCGCGCAGCACGGTGCCGTTGGTCAGGGCGCGCGGCAGCGACACGTCGATCACGCGGGCGTCGGCGAACCAGGAGGCGTCGCCACCGAACGCTTCGGCGATCGGCGTGACCGGCACGAACAGGTCGCCGCCGGTGCGGATGCCGCTGGGGACGGGCCGCGCGAACGCCTGGCCGTCGACGCGCAGGGCGCCGTCGCGCCGCTGCAGGCCGGCGGCGGGGTCGTTGGTGACGTCCAGGGTGGCGCTGCGGCCGCCGTTGCGGAAGGTGACGGTGGCGCCGCCGTCGCTCAGGGTCAGGCCCATCGCTTCGGCGTACGGAGCGGCGCGTGCGAAGGCGTTGCCCGAGTCGCCGTAGGCGATGAAGTAGTAGGGGCCGGCGTCGTCCAAGATGGTGCCGCCGACCGACAGGAAGTTGTGACGCTCCTGCGCCGCGGCGTGCGGCGCGAACAGGGTCAGGATCGCGAGGGTCGCGGCGGCCAGCCAGGCCGCGGCGCGGCGGTGCGCGCGGAGCTGGAGCCGCCCGCAGGCACGGTCGTCCACGCGCCCGAATCTATCACGGGGTCGTTCTGAGGGCGGTGAGGATGGGGCGTCGAGCGGGGCTCGTTCGGGGGTGCCGATTACCGGGGCGCGGGCTCACGCGCGTCGTGTGCGGTTCGTCCCATCGGTCGCTGCGACATCGGTTCCGAATCCTCCATCGTTGCCTTTGTGCAACAGGCGGCCGAAAATGGTCATGCTTCCGTGCATACCGTCTTGTGTGGCGTCAGGGACTACGACGGAGTGCATATCGAGCCATTCCGACGTCCCTGTTGCACAGACGCAACGATGCCGGAGTTTCGCGGAGATGTCCCGGCGTCTGCGTGCGGTGCGCGAATCGACCCGGAGCGTGTCGGTCGCCCCGGGTCGCGTGATCCATCGGTTCGTGCGAGCGTCCATTCAGGACGAGTGGCGGTCAGGTCGAGGAGCGATCCGGTCGTTCCGTATCTGGATCGGTCGGGCCCTCGTCCCCTTCGCTAGGAGCGGTCGCCTCGCTAGGCTCGGGGGCTTCCGGCGGGTGCGGGTGCGAGGCGTCCTCGTCCTGCGCGGTGGTGCTCGACGCCGGTTCCTTCCCGCCGTCGCGCAGAGCCTTGCGGCCGATGCCTTCGAGGGTCACCGGTTCGTTGCGGGCGTCGTGGAGGCGCCGGCGCAGTTCGGTTTCGCCGACCAGGCGGTAGGCACCGTCCTCGAGGTGTTCGTAGACGTCTTTGTAGGCGTGGGTGAGGGCGTCCACCCGCTTGGCGGTCTCGGCGTAGTGCGCCGCGACGTCGCTGCGGTACTCGGCCAGGTCGCGCTGCAGGGAACGGACGGTCGTTTCGTCGCCGCGATTGCGGCGGACCAGCATCAGCGTGATCGCGCCGCCGACGGCGGCTCCGATCATCGCGCCTGCGGCAAGGAGGGACCAGATGGTGAGCGTCGACATACCGACGGACCGTATCACGAGTTCCGCGCGTGCCACGTACCCGAGCCCTCTCGCGCGTGACCGCGCGACGCGCGTCGGACACGCGCCGCGCGCGACCGAAGCCCACGGCGCCCTTGACACCTCAACAAATAAGGCTGTAGTATTTAAGGCATCAGCGGCCGGCGGTCCGAACCGCTCCGGCGCACGACTTGGGATCGAACGATCCGGAAGGAGCCCGCGATGTCGCCCATCGTCTACCTTGCACTCGCCTTCGCGACCATCATCGGCGTCGGAATTGCGGCCGCCTGGATCCACGACGCGATCGAGGACCGGATCGCCGGTCGCAACCGTGCGACGTGGGCTCCGTCGGTCATCCGGTCGCCGACGCCGGCTGCAGCGTCGTTCCGGGTGGCGCCGACCCCGATGGCGGCGACGTGGTCCAGTACCGGCCCGTCGTGGGCAGCGGCCGGTCAACGGACGATTTCGACGGCGGCTGCGAGGACGCGCGCGTCTCGGTCACCGGCACGAGGCGGAGCGTTGCGCCGGGTCACGGAGCGGCGCGTGTCCGCGTCGCGACGCGCCCCGACAGCGCAGCGTGGCCCGCGAGCGTGGACCGACACGGCCTGAGCAAGGCCCGGTCACAAGCCCAGCAACGGCAACGGATCCACGAACGCCTCGCGCCCGTCTTGATTCAGCCGGGCGTACAGGCGCAGTACGTCCGGCGGCGGTAGCGTGCCGCCCCCCAGATAGCCGATGATCTGCCCTCGCTGCACCCGGTCGCCCACCTGCAGCGGAGGCTCGCGCAGGTTCGTGTACACCGTCGCCAATTCCGGATCGTGCCGCACCGCCACCATCCAGCCGTCGTTCGCGCCGATCGACTGCGCCGCGATCACCACGCCCGCCTGCACCGCGAACACCGCCGCGCCCGCCTCGGTTGCGCGCAGCGACACGAAACTGTTGTTCCCCTCCCCGTACGTGCTGAGCAGCGTGCCGCCCTCCAGCGGCCCCACGAACCCGGCGGTGTTCGGCTCCTGCGGCGAGGTGAGCGCCAAGATCCGCTCGCGGGTCTCGTCCGCCTCCGCCTCCAACGCCTCACGGCGTGCGCGATCCTCCACGAACCGTTGCGCCTCCTCCCGCAGGCGACGCTCCTCCGCCCGCAGGCGCTCGACCTCGCGCTGCAGCCGCGCCCGCGTGTCCGCCAACTCCCGCTCCAGCTGCTGCTCGGCCTTAAGCAGCGCTACCTGCTGCGCCTGCTGGCCCTCCTCCGTCGCGTTCAGCTCCGCGATCAGACCCTGCAACTGCGCGCGCGTGCGTTCCTGCTGCAGGCGCGTCTCGGCCAGCGCGGTGCGGTTCGTCTCCAGCTCCGCGCGCTGCCGGTCCAGCTCGGCGCTCAAGTCGGTCAGGACCTGCAACTGCCGGTCCACCTCCCGCACCAGGCGCACGTCCTGCTGCGACAACAGGCTCAGGTACACGTTCTGCACACGCAGGTCGTGCAGCGACTCCGCGCCCGCCAGCGCGTTCACCGACCGGCCGGTGCGCTGTCGGTGCAAGTTCACCAGCAGCGCCGAAATGCGGCCGCGCAGCTGCTCCAAGTTCGCCTCCTCCGCCGCGATGCGTTCCTCGGTCACCGCCCGCTCGGCGTCCAGCTCGGCGATGCGGGCCTCCAGCGCCGCCTCGTCTGCCGCCAGATCCATGATCAACGCGCTGACGCGGTCGCGCTCATGGATCCGCTCCTCCAGCGTGGCGCGGGTATCGCCCAGCGCCTCCTCGATGCGCGCGATCTCGTCCCGGCGCCCCTGCAGCAGGTCCTGGTACTCCGCCGCCTGCCGCTCCAGTTGGTCGCGGACGGTGGTGTCGACCTGCGCGGTGCCGGGCGGCAGCGCCAGGGCCAGCGCCGCGGTCAGGAGCAGGACGCGCCGCACCGGCTCAGACCTCCTCGCGCAGGTGCTGGGACACCGCGATGGCGCTGCCGACCAGCCCCACCAGCAGGGCGAGCGCCGTCAGCAAGATCGACACCTGCGCCAGCAGCATCGGATCGCGCACGAACGGCACGAACGGAAGCTGCGGACCCAGGCGCGCCACGATGTACTGGTAGCCGGGCACCACCAGCGCCAGCGTGGCCACGGCGCTGAACAGGCCCAGCAGGAACCCTTCGAACAGGAACGGCGCGCGAATGAAGCGGTGCGTGGCGCCCACCAGGCGCATCACCTCGATCTCCTTGGCGCGGCTCTGGATCGCTGCACGGATCGAGTTCACGATCGCGAACAGCGCGCTGCCCAGCAGCACCACGATCAGGATCGAGCCGGTCACGCGCAGCGCGTCGTTCAGGGCCAGGAAGGTCGCCACCGCCTCGCTGCCGTCCTCGACGTCGTTCACGCCCGGTTGCGCCAGCAGGCGCGTCCGCACGTCGGGCGTCTGGGCCGGATCGAACAGGTGCAGGGTGATCGTGTCGGGCAGCGGATTCTCGACCAGGCCGGCCGCCTGCTCCAGCGACGGCAGGTCGGCAACCAGTTGCGACAGCGCCTGATCGCGCCCCACGAACTGGGCCGACTGCACCTCGCTCCAGCCGCGCACGTTGCCCATCAACTGCGACGCGTTCGCGTCGCGCGACAGGAAGGCGGACACCTCGAGCTCGGTCTGCAACTCGCGCAGCACCTGGTTCAGGTTCAGGCTGACCAGGCTGAAGCCCGCCAAGATCGTCAAGGACAGGGTCATGGTGGTGATGGTGGCGACCGACGCCACCCAGTTGGTGCGAACGGCGCGCATCGCTTGCTGCAGGGCGTACACGGTCGCGGTCTAGCGCGTCCGGCGCTGCCGGGGACGGGCGTACGGGATGCGGCTCACGGCATCGGATGGCGGCGCGCCAAGGTCCGCACTCGCTCCCGCAACGCCTCGACGTCGGACTCCGGCGCATCGTCCGGCAGGGCCAACGCCTCGGCGATCCGGTCGGCCACCTCGCGCATCGCGACCGGCCCGAAGCCGCGCGTCGCCAACGCCGGACTGCCCAGCCGCACGCCGCTGGTCACCCACGGCTTTTCCGGATCGCCGGGCACGGTGCTCTTGGACACGGTGATGCCTACGCGGCCCAGGAGCGCGTCGGCCACCTTGCCGGTCATGCCCTGCGGCCGCAGGTCCACCACGAAGCAGTGGTTGTCGGTGCCGCCGGAGACGATCCGGTAGCCGTGCTCGTGCAGGCGCGCGGCCAGCGCCTGCGCACCGTCGATCACGCGCTTGGCGTAGGTCTTGAACTCCGGCTGGGCCGCCTCGTGGAAGGCGACCGCCTTGGCGGCGATCACGTGCATCAACGGTCCGCCCTGCTGACCGGGGAAGATGGTGCGGTCGATCTTCTTGCCCATCTCGGCGTCGTTGCCGAAGATCACGCCGCTGCGCGGGCCACGCAGCGTCTTGTGCGTGGTGCTGGTCACCACGTGCGCGTGCGGCAGCGGGCTGGGATGCAGGCCGGCCGCGACCAGGCCCGCGATGTGCGCGATGTCGGCCAGCAGGATCGCGCCTACCTGGTCCGCGATCTCGCGGAAGGCGGCGAAGTCGATGATGCGGGCGTAGGCGCTGGCGCCGGCGATGATCATCTTCGGTCGGTGCTCGTGCGCCAGCGCGCGCACCACCTCCATGTCCAACCGTTCCGTGTCCGGATCGACCGGATACCCGACAATGCGGTAGTCCTGGCCCGAAAAGTTGACCGGACTGCCGTGCGTCAGGTGCCCGCCCTGGTCGAGGTCCATGCCCATCACCACGTCACCCGGGTCCAGCAGGGCGCGGTAGACGGCCATGTTGGCGCTGCTGCCGGAGTGCGGCTGCACGTTGCACCAGCTGGACCCGAACAGGCGGTTCAGGCGCTCCTGCGCCAGCCGCTCGACCCGGTCCACCACCTCGCACCCGCCGTAGTAGCGGCGGCCGGGGTAGCCCTCGGCGTACTTGTTGGTCAGCACGCTGCCGGTCGCTTCGCGCACCGCTTCGCTGACGAAGTTCTCGGAGGCGATCAGTTCCAGTCCGTCGCGTTGCCGGTCCGCTTCGGCGTCCAGCAGCGCGAACAGGTCGTGATCAATCGCGGGCCCATCGCCCGGCGCCGCGCTCGAGGCGGCCGCGGGGCCGTCGGTGGCGGGCGCGAAGGCGGAGTCGCTGGCGTGGGGATCCATGCCGCGAGGATAGCAGGCGCGGGCGGGAACGCCCGCAGCGGGGGGCGACGATGGGGCGGTGCCGGGCGCGGGGGCGGCGAGGCGCCGCGAGCAGGGGACTCCGAAGCCTCGCGTCCGAACCCTACGCGCCACGGGCACGTTGGCCGGCGTCAGCCCTGCTGCGGCTCCGGCACATCGCCCTGCCGGGCGTTCCCCCATTCGCCCGCGTTGTCGAGATCGATGCGGTAGTCCTGGTACGCCTTCGCTCGCCAGCGCTTCTCCTCCTCCGGCGACGGCGAGGCGGGCGGCGTCAGGCCGGTACGGGCCGCCAACTGCTCCAGGGGGAGGGTCTGGAAGTCTTCGAGCGTGAGTTGCTCCGGGGTCTCGGGCATACGCGCCTCCTCGTCGTCGGGGCCCGCAGTCGGGCCGGTTCCGTGGGTCTCGTGCTTCGAGGGTAGCAGGGGCGCCTGGACCGGCAGGTCGCGGCGCTGCGTGCTGCGCTCGGGCCGCCGGTTCAGCGTTGCGGACGTGCGCTCGCCTGGTGGCGACGCCGCTCAGCGCGGCAGCAGCGCCGCCACCGCCTCCTCGATTCCGGGGTAGCGGAACTCGAAGCCGGCCTCCAGCAGTCGATGCGGGATCACACGGGCGCTGGGGAGCAGCAGCTCGTCCGCCATGCCGCCCAGCACCAACCGCAGCGCGAAGGCGGGGACCGGCAGCAGCGACGGGCGGCCCAGCCGGCGGGCCACGGTACGCGTCAGCTCGATCTGCCTCGCGGGGGCGGGCGCGGTAAGGGCGACCGGACCGGAGATCGTGTTCTCCTCGATCAGGAACAGCGCGGCGCGCGCCAGGTCGTCCACGTGAATCCAGCGCCACCACTGCCGGCCGCTGCCCAGCGGTCCCCCCGCACCCAGCCGGATC
>JBBDSD010000125.1:0-1535 GCA_040905065.1 Trueperaceae bacterium
GAACTGGGTCTGGGCAACGACGACGCCTGGCACAGGGACCCACGCACCGCCGGCGACAACCGCTGGATGCACCGTCCGGCGATGCCGTGGGACCTGGCCGAGCGTCGACACGACCCGCGCACGGTGGAGGGCCGCATCTTCGGTGGGCTGCGCACGCTGATTCGGGCGCGCCGCACCACGCCGCAACTGCACGCGGCGCACTCCGCCCTGGTATTGGACCTGGGGCACCCGCACCTGTTCGCCTTCGTGCGGCCCAACCCGGTGGGCGACCTAATGGCGGTATTCAACCTGACGGAAGCGCCGCAACGCGTGGGCGCCGGCTTCCTGCGCGAGGCGGGGCTGGAGCAGCCGATCGATCGCATTCGTGGCGTTCGTCCCGACGTCGCGGCGGGAACGTTGCATCTGGCGCCGTACGAGGCGCTCTGGCTGGCCTGACGGTTCGCTCGGCGCGCGTCGCCTGGGCGTCGTCGGTTCGGCAGGTTCTCGTTCGCCAGGGCTTGCAGCGTCGCGCGGGGGCGGGCTATACTGCACCGGTTTGCGTCCCCTGGCTCGCAGCGACGGGTCTGGGGGCTGGCCTGTCGTTTGCGCCGTCTCGCGGTGCCGGCGGACGGGCCGAACGTCCGGCCAGCACGGTGATCGTGCTGCCCTGGGCACGACCGAGAGGGGCGGACCGGCCGCCCGACACGCGCGGTTCCCGACGGTGCAGGTTCGCCCGAGGGGTTCCCGACAGGTCCGAGGCCCACGTGGCCCACGAGAGATGCGCGGTCCGCGTCGCACGCGGTCCAAGACCCCCGCGCCGAGCGTCGGAGACGACGCCGGCGACGCCAGGAACGAGGAGTGATCACGCTGCCGACCGTCAATCAGCTGCTTCGCAAGGGTCGCAAGACCCTCGGCAAAAAGAACAAGACCCCTGCTCTCAAAGGCAGCCCGCAGCGTCGTGGCGTGTGCACGGCGGTGAAGACCCAGACCCCGAAGAAGCCGAACTCGGCGCTCCGCAAGATCGCGCGCGTCCGGCTCAGCACCGGCTACGAGGTCACTGCCTACATTCCCGGCGAGAAGCACAACCTGCAGGAGCACTCCGTGGTCCTGATCCGCGGCGGCCGCGTCAAGGACCTTCCCGGCGTCCGCTACCACATCGTCCGCGGCGCGCTCGACGCGCAGGGCGTCGGCGTCGGTCGCTACGTGCAACGCAACCAGGGCCGCAGCAAGTACGGCACCAAGAAGCCGAAGAAGTAAGGGAGTCACCGCATGGGTCGCAGAAGACGCGCCGAAATCCGTAAGCTCGAGCCCGATCTCGTCTACGCCGACACCACCGTGACGGCGTTCGTGAACAAGATGATGCGCGACGGCAAGAAGAACCTCGCCAGCCGCATCTTCTACGGGGCCTGCCGGTTGATGCAAGAGCGGTCCGGTCAGGAACCGCTCAAGGTGTTCCGTCAGGCGCTGGACAACGTACGCCCGAAAACCGAGGTCAAGAGCCGACGCGTCGGCGGCGCGACCTACCAGGTGCCGGTCGAGGTCGGTCCCCGGCGTTC
>JBBDSD010000126.1:0-1523 GCA_040905065.1 Trueperaceae bacterium
TCCGGGAAGCGGCGTGGCGGACGGTGCGCCGCCACCGTCGTTGGGGGAGCACACCGGGGCCGTGCTACGCAGCGAGCTTGGGTTGAGCGAGGCGGAGTTGCGCGAGGCGGTGGAGGCGGGGGCGATCCCCGCCTCGGTCGTGCACGACCCGGCGTCGCGCTAACGGTCGACCAGGTACGGAAGCGGATCGAAGGCGTTCCAGGAGCAGGGGTCGTCGTCGCCGCGGTAGGCGCCGAAGTGCAGGTGCGGCGGCGTGCTGCGGGCGTTGCCGCTGGTGCCGACGTACCCCAGGATCGTAAAGCGATCGACGCGCTGGCCCTCGCGCACGTCGGCGTAGGCGGAGAGGTGCGCGTAGTAGTAGCGGATGCCCCCGCCGCCCACGACGGTGACGGTCAGGCCGCCCAGGATCCGTTCGCCGATGCGCCAGACGTAGCCGTCGGTGGCGCTGCGGACCGGCGTGCCGTTGGGGGCGAACAGGTCCTGGCCCTGGTGCAGGCGTCCCGGGCCGCGCGGGGCGCCCCAGGTGTCGGCGATCTGGGCGACACGGACGCCGTTGACGGGAACGCGCAGTTCGGCGTCGGGGGTCGGACCGGCCGCGAGCACGTAGATGGGAAAGACCGCGCGGTAGGCGTCGCGTACGGCCCGTTCGCGTGCTTCGGCGTCGGTCCGGGGCGGCTCCTGCGGTTCGTCCGGACCGGGGCAGACGAACGGGGGTTTGGCGTTTGATCCGTCGGGAACGGTTTGCGCCGAAGCCGGCGTGGCGAGAGCCAGGAGGGCAACGAGCGCGAGAGTCGCTGGGGCGCGGGGGCCGGGCACGAGGTCAGTCTACGGACCGGTGGGCGCCGGTTCGGTGGTCCGCGCACCGTCCGCGCCGGCGATCCGGCTGCGCCGCTATCCCTCGTCCGGGGCGTCGGTCAGCAGGTCGGACAGCGTGCCTCGCAGCAGGCCGGCGTAGACGCCTTCGATTTCGAGCTGGTCGGCGGCCACGTCGGTGACGGGGTAGGCGGGGTTGTGGGGGCGGAGCGCGTAGCGAGCGTCCTCGAGGCGGTCGAGGTACTTGAGGGTGACGTCGTCGTCGCCGATACGCACGGCGCAGATCTCGCCGCTGCGCCGGGGCGGCCGCTTCTCGAACAGGACCATGTCGCCGTCCTGGATCAGGTCGGCCATCGAGTCGCCCTGGACCCGCAGGGCGAAGGCGCGTCCGTGCAGGCCGGCGATGGGGAGGTACGCCTCGGCGTGCGCGACCGCTTCGGTCAGCGGGCCGGCGGGAATCGATCCCAGCACCGGCACGCCGGTGACGTCGGCGGGCAGGGCGAGGCGCGGGGAGCGGCCGCGGCCGCGACTCTCGAACGTCAGGTACCCCTTGTCCGCCAGGGCGGTGAGGTGCTGCTTGAGGCTGACGTAGTGCACGCCGAGCTCGCGCGCGAACTCGGCCAGGTCGGGCGTGCCGCCGAAGCGGGCGGCGTGATCGCGCAGGCGTTCGTAGATGCGGTGCTGGGCGGGGGAGAGCGAAGGGCGCACGG
>JBBDSD010000127.1:0-1518 GCA_040905065.1 Trueperaceae bacterium
CCTCGGCGGACTCGTCCGCCGGATGGGCCACTTCGACCTGGCCGAGGACGCCGTGCAGGAGGCGCTGATCGAGGCCGCGCGGCGCTGGCGGGACGACGGCATCCCGGACAAGCCGCGCGGCTGGCTGTTCACCGTCGCCTTCCGGCGCCTCACCGATCAGCTGCGCTCGGCCCAGGCGCGCCAGCGCCGCGAACAGTCGGTGGTCATGCGCGACCCGTCACCGCACCTGGTCGCAGACGCCGCCGACGAGGTGGCAGACGGCGGCGACGACTCGCTCACGCTGCTCTTCCTCTGCTGCCACCCGTCCCTGAGCGCGGCCTCCCAGATCGCGCTGACCCTTCGCGCCGTCGGCGGTCTGACCACGGCCGAGATCGCCCGCGCCTTCTTCGTCCCTGAGGCGACGATGGGACAGCGGATCAGCCGCGCCAAGCAACGCATACGCGAGGCAGACCTCGCGTTCCGCATGCCGACCGCCGACGAACGCGCCGAGCGGCTGGCCGCGGTCCTCCAGGTGCTCTACCTCGTCTTCAACGAGGGCCACACCGCCACGGCCGGCGACGCCCTGCAGCGGCGCGACCTCGCCGACGAGGCGATCCGGCTCACGCGCATGCTGTGGGCGCTGCTTCCACAGGAGCGCGAGGTGGCCGGCCTGTTGGCGCTGCTGCTGTTGACCGACTCGCGGCGCGAGACCCGTACCGCCGGCGACGGAGCGCTCGTGCCGCTGGCCGAGCAGGACCGCCGGCGATGGGACCGGGGGGCCATCGCCGAAGGGGTCGCACTCGTGGAGCGCTGCCTCGGGTCAGGTCCGGTCGGCGCCTACCAGCTCCAGGCGGCGATCGCCGCCGTCCACGCCGAGGCGCCGACGGCCGAGGACACCGACTGGCCCCAGATCCTGGCGCTGTACGAGCTGCTGGTGCAGCAGACCGACACGCCAGCCGTGCGGTTGAACCGTGCCATCGCGCTCACCATGGTGCACGGGCCGGACCGCGGCCTGGCGGCCCTGGAGGACACGATCGAGCGGTCCGACGCGACAGGGTGGTACCGGTTCGACGCGGTGCGTGCCCACCTGCTGGAGCTCTCCGGTGACCGCGAGGGCGCCGTCGTGGCGTACGAAGCCGCGGCGACGGGGACGCTCAGCCAACCCGAACAGCGCTACCTGCGTATGCGTGCGGCCGCCCTGTAGACGTCGGGCTCGCGCGACTGCCGAGGGCCGTCGCACGGGTCCGACCCGTGCTCCGCCGGCCCGGAGGTCTCAGGGCTTCGGGGCGCGCAGGCGACGACGGAGCGTCGCGCGCAGCATCGGGCCGTGCAGGTCGGCGAGGCGGGCGAGTGCCCGGCTCTGCCAGTCGGCGGTGACGTGCATGCGGTCACGTTCGATCCCCCGCACGATCGCACGGGCCACCCGATCCGGCGACACGGGGGCCATGCCGGCCGACTGTCGTACGGTCTCGGCCGGCTTGGTGAGGTTCTCGCGGGCGAACCCCGGGGTGTCGGTGTCGGGCGGATACACGATCGAGG
>JBBDSD010000128.1:0-1512 GCA_040905065.1 Trueperaceae bacterium
ACCCCCGACCCGGACGCGAGCGACCGCTGGCGCCTCTCCCTCGCCGGCGGCGTGCGGTACGCCCTGACGCGCGCCGGGGTGGCGCCGGAGCGGATCGCGTCCGCCGGCTGGTGCACCGCGTCCGACCCGGACCGGTTCTACTCGCACCGTCGCGACCGGGGTGCCACCGGTCGGTCGTGGGCGCTGGTGCGGCCGGGCCCCGCCGAACCGCCCGCCTGACGACCGCCCGGCGACCGCCGGACGACCGCTCGGCGATCGCCGCCGTTCCGCGGACCGCCGAACGCGAACGCCCGCCTGGGCGGCCGCCTGCTACCATGGTCGGATGGAACGAGTGCTGGACACCTTGCGTGCGCTCCGGGCGCCGGACGGTTGTCCGTGGGACCGAGCCCAGACGCACGACAGCCTGAGGCCGCACCTGCTGGAGGAGGCCGCCGAAGCGGTCGACGCCCTCGCGAGCGGCCGGGACCGCGACGTGATCGACGAGCTGGGCGACGTGCTGCTGCAGGTCGCCTTCCACGCCGTCCTCGCCGAAGAGGATGAGCGCTGGGGGTACGACGACGTGCAGGAGGCGCTGGTCGCCAAGCTGATCCGCCGGCACCCGCACGTGTTCGGCGACGATCGTGCCGACGGCCCCGCCGTGGACGATCCCGCCGCCGTCGAGGCCAGCTGGGCCCGGATCAAGGCGCAGGAGCGCGCCGAGCGGCCAGCCGCGTCGCCCAGCGAGCGGGTGCCCCGCTCTCTGCCGGCCCTGGCGCGCGCCGCGGCGGTGGCGAAGGCCGCCGATTGGTGCGAGCCGACCGACGCCGTACGGCGGGCCGCCGACCCTGACCGCACCGAGCCGGAGCTCCTGGCCGAGGCGCTGCTGGCGTTGGCGGTACGCGCTCGCCGGGCCGGGCACGACCCGGAACTGTTGCTGCGCGACCGCCTGGACGCCGGAGGCGCGGCGGGCAGTATGCCGGACGGCGCGGCGGACGGCGCGGCGGACCGTGCAGGGGCGGGATCGTGACCGAGACGGAGCTGGCGCGCCTGCGTGCCCGCCTGCAGGAGCACCGGCCGCTGCCCGTTCCGTTCGCCACCGACGGGCTGCGGCGGGCGGCGGTGCTGGTGCCGCTGCTGCTGCGCGAGGAGGGGGCTCAGCTGCTGTTCACCGTGCGCAGCGCTTCGCTGCCGCACCACGCCGGCCAGATCGCCTTTCCTGGCGGCGGCGGGCACGACGGCGAGACGCCGGAACGGACCGCCTGCCGCGAAGCGCGCGAAGAGGTGGGCCTGGACGTTCCGGAGGCCGCCCTGCTGGGCCGTCTCAGTCCGCTGCCTTCGCCCGCGAACTACGTGGCGGTGCCGGTGGTCGCGGCGCTGCCGTGGCCCGCGCGCCTGACCCTGGATCCGGGCGAGGTGGCGGAGTCGTTCACGGTGCCGCTGCGGGAGCTGCTGAACATCCGGCCCACCACCGAGGAACGCCCCTTCCGCGGGTCCGTGCGGGTGCTGCACCGCTACCTGTGGCGCGACCGCGAC
>JBBDSD010000129.1:0-9073 GCA_040905065.1 Trueperaceae bacterium
GTGAGCGCAGGCATGAAGAGCGGCGATACCGGACCGGTGCCCAGCGGTGCGCCGCCGTCCTTCCTGATCAGCACGCCGGAGTCGCTCGACTCGCTGCTCACCCGCGCGCCGCGCGTCCTCGCCACGCTGCGCGCCGTGGTGGTGGACGAGATCCACCTGGTCGACGACGACCCTAGGGGCGACCAGCTCCGCTGTCTGCTGCGCCGGGTGGAGCGGGTGCGCGAGCATCACCGGGCCACGACGGGCCGCGCCAGCGTGGCGGGTGGCGGGCCCGCGGCGCAAGCTGGGCCGTCCGCTTCCGCGTCGCCGGCGCCTCCGCGCCATCTGCAGCGCATCGCACTATCGGCTACGGTTCCCGACGCGTGGGGCGTCGCCGCGCGCTACCTGAACGATCCGGTGGTCATCGACGTTCAAGGCCGCCGCACCGTGGAGGCGGAGATCCGTCCGATGGCGACGCTCGACGTGCTCGCCACGGCGCTCGCCGACCGGGGCGCCGCCAAGACGCTGGTGTTCTGCAACAGCCGCAACGATGTCGAGCAGGCCGCTGCCTACCTCACCGGGCGCCTGGGGTACGAGGCGCAGATCTTCGTGCATTACTCCAACCTGGATGCCTCGCTACGGCGCACGGTCGAAGAGCGCTTTGCCGAGGCGAGCGTGGCCGTGTGCGTCAGCAGCTCGACGCTGGAGCTGGGCATCGACATCGGCACCATCGACGAGGTCGCCCTGCTCGGACCCCCATCGACGCCCAGCTCGTTCTTGCAGCGCGTCGGACGTGGTGGGCGACGCGGCACGACGACGCGCGTCCTGTGCCTGGCCCGCTCGCCACGCGAGCAACTGCGGTTCCAGGCCCTGCTGGGCCTCGCGCGCCGGCCCGGGCGACCCGGGAACGCCGCACCGGCGACGTCCTCCGAACGCCGCCACACGGGGTTGCCGGCGAGCACGTACGCCTTCCGGCCCTCGGTGCTGGTGCAGCAGGTCTTCAGCCTGCTGAAACAGAGCCCGACGGGCGGCGTGCGTTTCGCGGACCTGCAGCGCCTCGCCCCCGACGAGGTATCCGACGCGACGCTGCACGCCATCCTCGAGCACCTCACCGTGACCGGTCACGTGCGTGCGGGACGTCCCGGCGAGTGGCGCCCGGGCGTGGGCCTGGCCGCGCTGGCAGACGCCCACGACATCTACGCCAACATCGGCGGGGAGACCCTGGGGGCGACGATCGTCGACGCGTACAGCGGGCGGACGATCGCCCGCACCACGCGGCCGCGCGTGGCGGGAGAGACGCTGCTGATGGGCGGCCGGCCGGTCGAGGTGGCGTGGCGCGACCGCCATACCTTCGGGGTGAACCGGGGCACGCACCCCTCCGAGGAGGCCTTGCGCTTCCGTACCGCCCCGCAGGCCGTGCCGCTGGAGTTGGCGCAGGGGGTGTTGGCGGAGCTGGAACTGGCACCGGGGCGGCTCTACCTCCTCGAAGACGCCGACCGGTACTGGCTCTTCCACTTCTGGGGCGACGTGTACGGCGCGCTGCTCGCGGCGCTGCTGCCTGACGGCGCCGGCGCGCATAGCGAACTCTGCCTCTCGCTGTCGGAGGCGTTGGACGCCCTGCCGCCCTGGGATCCGGGCCTGGCCACCGCCGCGGCCCACGAACTGCTGCCGCGGCTGGAGCCCCATCTGCGGCTGGGACGATTCCAGTCGCTGCTGCCACCCGACGTGGCGACCCGTAGCGCGCTCCAGCAGCTGGACCTGCCGCGATTCGAAGCGCTCTACCGTGCCGCAAGGGTGGTCGCCGCGCCCCCCCCGCTTAGCGCCCGGCTGCGGGCGCTGTTGTGACGTGAACGGCGCGCGGGGGCGTTCAGCCCAAGCGCGAGTCCAAGTCCAGCCGCCGCGTGGCCTGGGATCAGCGCGTGTGGTTGCGGAGGAGGTGCACGACCTCGGTTTTGCTCGCGATGCCTTCGGCGACGCGGATGGCGAGGTCGTAGCGTGCGTCCGTCGTGAGGGTGAGGTCGAGGCCGTTGATGATGAGGAACGTGCGCATGATGGTGTACCCGACTCGCTTGTTGCCGTCCAGGAACGGGTGGTTCTGGACGAGGTGATAGAGGTACGCAGCGGCCATGTGGTGAAGGTCCACGTGGAGGAACTGGCCGCCGAACCTGCTCTCCGGTTGCGCGAGGGCGCTGTCGAGCAGATTCTCGTCGCGTAGGCCGTGCTGCCCACCGAAGCGGCCGATGAGGACCTGGTGCGTTATGAGCACCCTGTGCTTCGGAATGAAGACGGGACTATTCGGCAAGGCGTTCGAGGAGTTCCGCGTCTTCGTCCATGACGCGCATGAGGGCGGCTGCGATTCGCATCTCTTCGGCGCTGAGGCCGGGCTTGGTAACGACCAAGACGGGACCGACCATGTGGACGTCGACCTCATTTTCGTCGCCTTCGACGCCCATGAGGCCCATCATGTCCTTCGTGACGACGAGAGCGCGGCTGGTTCCGATCTTCTGGAGTCGTTTGCGCATGGCGATCCCTCTTTTCCGGTAAGGATGCCATAAGTATGGCACTTCGGGTGGGTCTGATCCAACCCCCTTGGGTCGATCCGGCTACGGTGTGGACATCCCGAAGGTCCCGCCAGTACCCACGTCGCGCGGCGACGGATAGGCCAGACGCCGGCATGTCGTGCGGGGGCTTGACCCTACACCAAGGTGGAGGGTCTAGCGTACGGCCATGACCACGATCGAACTTCTTTACTTCGACGGCTGCCCCTCGTGGGAACACGCGTGGGACGAACTCGGTCGCGCCCTCGCCCACACCGGCGTCGACGCAGCCGTCCACCTGCGGAACGTCGAGACCCTTCCCGACGCGGAGCGCACCGGGTTCGCCGGATCCCCCACGATTCGCATCGACGGGGTCGACCTGGAAGGGTACGACGGTCCCGCCGTCATGGCGTGCCGCCGCTACCAGGACAACGACGGGCGCGGCTGGCCGTCTGCCGCCCTCCTACGCGAACGGTTGGACGGCGCGAAGGGGAACCAGCCATCATGAGCGAACGCACGTTCGACCTGCTCGTGATCGGCGCAGGCATGGCCGGCCTGGCCGCGGCGCGCAAGGCGGCGTCCGCCGGCAAGCGCGTCGCCATCGCCGACGCGCGGCCCTACGGCGGCACCTGTGCCCTGCGCGGCTGCGACCCGAAGAAGGTCTTGGTCGGTGCCGCCGACATCGTGGACGCACAGCGCAGAATGCGCGATCACGGCGTCAGCGGCCAGGCCCGCCTCGACTGGCCGGCGCTGATGGCGTTCAAGCGAACCTTCACCGAGCCGGTACCCGACAAGCTGGAAGCGAGCCTGCGCGACGTGGGCGTCACCACGCTGCACGGCCCGACGCGCTTCGTCGGCCACGAAGCGGCAGAGGTCGGGACCGAGCGCGTCACGGCCGAACGGTTCCTCATCGCCACCGGCTCCCGACCAAGGCCCCTCGGCATCCCCGGTGAGGATCTGGTCGCCACCAGCACCGAGTTCCTCGACCTCGAGGCGCTCCCCGCACGAATCGTGTTCATCGGTGGCGGGTACGTCTCGTTCGAGTTCGCGCACCTCGCCGCCCGGGCCGGGGCGCAGGTCATTATCCTGCACCGGGGGGAGCGGCCGCTACAGCGCTTCGACCCCGACCACGTCGACCTCCTCGTGCGTGCCAGCCGTGATCTCGGCATCGACGTTCGGCTCGAGACGGAGACCGCGTCCGTGGACGCACAAGACGGCGCACGCATCGTACGCACGAACGACGGCGACACGCTGGAGGCCGACCTGGTCGTGCACGGAGCCGGCCGGGTACCCGAGCTGGCAGATCTGGACCTCCCCAGCGGCGGGATCGACGAAGATCCCCACGGAGGCGTCCGCGTGAACGAGTACCTGCAGAGCACCACGAACCCCCGCGCGTACGCCGCGGGCGACGCGGCCGCCACCTCCGGCCCGCCGCTGACGCCCGTCGCCGTGCACGAAGGGATCGTTGCCGCGACCAACCTGCTGCGCGGTAACCAGAAGCGCCCCGAGTACGCCGGCACGCCCAGCGTCGTCTTCACCCTGCCGCGACTCGCGTTCGCCGGGCAGAGCGAGGTAGAGGCGCAGGAGCAAGGGCTCGCGTTCGACGTGCAGTCCCGCGACACCAGCGGCTGGTTCTCCGCCCGCCGGACCCGCCATTCGTTCGGGGCGTCGAAGGTGCTGGTCGAGAAGGGATCGCAGCGCATCCTCGGCGCCCACCTCCTGGGTGCGCACGCGGACGAGACGATCGGCATCTTCGCGCTCGCCATCCGGCACGGCCTGACGGCGCGGGACCTCAAGACCAGCATCCTGGTGCACCCGTCGGCCGCATCGGACGTCGCCAGCATGGTGTGACGCGCGCCGCGGTCCAGGCGACGCGCTCGCGGGCAACGATGCGGCACCATGCGGACATGCTGCGGATCGGCGAACTCGCTGCCGCGACGGGCGAGCCGGTCCGGACGTTGCGCTACTGGGAGGACGAAGGTCTCCTCGCTGCCGAACGGAGCGCGTCCGGCTATCGCCTCTTCTCCGAAGAGATGGTGGCGCGAGCGTCGTTCTTGCGTGAGGCGCAAGCGCTGGGTCTTCGTCTGCACGAGATCCGCGACCTTCTCGCGTTGCGTTCGGGCGGCGTTCCACCGTGCAAGCACGTGCGTGGCCGCCTCCGGGAGCACCTCGCGGACGTTCGTGCGCGCCTCCAGGACCTTCGCGCGCTGGAAGGCGATCTTCGGGAGCGCCTGGCATGGGCGGAAGCCAACCCTGAACCCGAGTGCACGGACGGGTGCGTCTACCTGACGCCGCACGCTTGAGAAGGCCGTTCACGATGCGCCTTAGCATGCGTTGGGCAAGTGACGCGTCCCAATCCGGTCGGGCACGACCCGGCCGTGGCCAGCTTCGCCGAACTGGCCGCGTGGGTCGACACGAAACTGGAGGGCGACAGGTTCAGCGCGCGCGCCTCACGTAGCGCCGAAAAAGATAGCCCGGCCGGGGCTGCTCCTCGGCCAAGTGCCACGCAGCATGCTCCCAGTCGGGGAACCACCGGTCCCCGTCGTAGCGACCCGGCACGATCGATAGATGCATTTCGTCGCACAGCGCGAGCGCCTGTTCGTACACGCTGGCGCCGCCAGCGATCCACGGCGCCAGGTCCAGCTGCCGCGCGGCGCGCAACGCCGTCTCGAGGTCAGCGGCAGTCTGCGCTCCCTGCGGACCACCGTCCTGACGCGTCAGCACGATCGGGTGGACGTCGCTCAGGACCGCACCGAAGATCTCGAAGCTACGGCGTCCCATGATCACCGCGCCCCCGCGAACGGTGTCGAGGAAGTGCTGGTACTCGTCCGGGACGTTCCACGGCATGCCGTCGCCGTGGCCGATCACACGATCGAGGGTCATCGCCGCGATCAGGCGCACCAGATCGGTCACGCGCCCTCTCCGCCGTCCAACGACGCCCGGCAGGCCCGCAGGGCACCGTCGAGGAATGTCCGCACCCGTTCGCCTGGCTGCACGGTGTCGTCACGGGCCAGCTCGGCGAGCGTCAGGACGGCCCCGACCCATCCCTCGGTCGACCACCGACCCTCGGGAAGCTCCGGCAGGTCGGCAGGGGAAGGGTACGGCCAGGGCGTGACGTACAGGTACGGCTCCCGTACACCCTCGTCGCCCGGCGTCATGCCGACACCGATGCTTCGCGGCTCGTGACCGTCACGGCCGGCCCCGGCGTCGAGCTGGTCGAGGACGGCGATGTCGAAGTGATGCGGCCACACCCGGATGGGCGACGGACGCACGAACTGCGGGCGGAGCCGCTCGAGGGCAGCCGCAGCGTCGGCGTACAGCCCACGCAAGGCGTGCAGCGCAGGGACGTCGCGATCGAACGCGGCGCCGCGGACCACGGCGTGGTCGGGAAGCTCGGCCTCCAGCCTCCGGAACGGCCCGGGACCAGCCGCCTCCTCCAGCAGTGCCGCGAACCGTTCGTACGCATCCTCTAGCGTGCGACCTTCGAGCGGAAGCGTTCCCGCCAAGCGGCCATCGCTCCGCTCCAGCGTCACCTCGAGCGTGTCGACGCGCAACGCCGCTCGCCATCCGAGTTCGGGATCGCCCTCGCTTACGAAGCGACCGCCTTGGAACGAGAACGCCGTCTCGCTCTGATCCTCTCTGGGCGCGAACCGGCTGGCGTGCAGGGCGGCGGGAACCTGCAGAGCGTGGTGCAGTTGAACTCGGGCCTCCCGTAGCCGCCTGATGTCCACGTCCTCGATCCAGCCCCAGGGCTCCTGCGTGGCTTCGTTCGACATGATCCTCCTCCGATCCTCTGGCGAGCCCCTCACATCAATGCGGGGTCGGTGCGGACTTCGATCAGGGCGGGTCCGGCGACGGCGAGCGCCGCCTCGAGGGCGGGCTCCAGTTCGTCTGGACGGTCCACGCGTACGCCGAAGGCGCCGCACGAGCGCGCGAAGGCCGCGAAGTCCGGGTTGACCAGGTCGGTCTGCCACACCTCCCAGCCACCTGCGCGCTGTTCCTTGGCGATCTTGCCGAGCTGGTCGTCGACCAGCACCACGTGCGTCACGTCCATGCCGTGCCGGACGAGGGTGGTGAGCTCAGCGAGGTACTGGCCCAGGCCCCCGTCACCGGAGACGGACACCACCTTGCGTCCGGACCACGGGCCCGGCTCCTGGGTCGCCGCCCAGGCGCCCATCGCCGCCGGCAGGGCGAAGCCGATCGAGCCGAGGTAGCCGGACATCAGCACGGTCTGTCCGGAGGTCTCGAAGTACCGGCCGAAGCTGTAGGTGTTGTTGCCGACGTCGACCGGCATCACCGCGTCGCGCGGCACGTGGCGCTGCAAAGCCTCGAACAGCGAGGCGCTCGCGAGTCCGCGTCCGCGATCGTCTCCGCGGCGTCGCGCCTTCTCGGCACGCCATAGGCGCCAACGCTCCGCCAACTCCTGGCGCTGTGACGGGTCGGGCGCCCCGTCGCCGAGGCCAGCCAGCAGCTCGCCGGCCACCGGGCCGATGTCGCCCCACAGAGGGAGGCCGACCGCGTGGAATTTGGCCAGCGCCATCCGGTCGCGGTCCACCTGGATGGTGGGTACCTTGGCGCTGATGCCGGTGTGGGTCGAGAACGACGCCCCGAACACCAACAGCAGGTCCGCCTCGTTCATGAACCAGGACGCCACCGGAGTGCCCGACCTGCCCAGCACGCCGGCAGCCAGCGCGTGGTCGTCGGCGATCTGCCCCTTGGCCTTGAAGGTGGTCAGTACCGGCGCCCCCAAGCGCTCGGCCAGCGCGGTCACGGCCGCCATGTCGGATCGTGCGCCGTGACCCACGATGATCACGGGCCTCCGTGCCGACGCCAGCATCGCCCGGGCCTGCGCCAAGGGGGCTTCGGGCGCTCGGATGCCGGGCTCCGCCAGGCGGCCCTCGGGACTGGCGGCTGCTTCGTCGCTGGACCGACCCGCCACCTCGTCGGGGAACACGAGGTGGGCAACGCCCCTCTCCAACACCGCGCTCTTGCATGCACGCGCCATCAACTCGGCGTGCCGCGAGTCGGGGAGCACCGTCGCGCTCCAGGCCGCGACGCCTCCGTAGGCCGCCCGCAGATCTACTTCTTGGAAATCGCCCGTGCCGAGCACCTGCGTCGCCACCTGCCCGGTCAGGGCCAGCACCGGACTGCGGTCGACGTGCGCATCCCAGAGCCCCGTCAGCAGGTTGGTCGCCCCGGGACCCGCAATCGCCAAGCAGGCGGCGGGCGTCCCCGTCAACTTGCCGTAGGCCGACGCTGCGAAGGCAGCCGCCCCCTCGTGCCGGATCGCGACGTAGCGCAGCGCGCCGTCGCCGGCGGCGTGCCGCACGGCGTCGGCGACGTTGAGATTGGAGTGCCCCACCATCCCGAACACCCAGCGCACACCCCAGCGTGCCATCGTCTCGACCATGGCGTCCGAAACGGTGCGAGCGCGCCCAGGCTCGGCCGGTAGGCCGACGTAGACGCCATCTTCTCGCTCCTCGGCGGGGAACGTCTCGACACCACCGTCATCGAAGCCCCCCGGCGGGAGACCGCTGGTCGGGTGAAAGTCCCAGCCGTGCCAAGGACAGCGCAGCCAGCCGTTCTCGATCGAGCCCTCGGCCAGCGGACCGCCCTGGTGCGGGCAGCGAGCGTCGAGCGCACCGTAGCGGCCTTCATGGCGGGTCAAGCACAGTTGCCGGTGACCACAGGTCACGCCCGTCACCCGGCCCTCGCTGAGTTGTTCGGGTTCGAGTGCCTTGTACCAGGTCAGCTCCTCGTTGGGGTGCGGATCGTCGCCTCGGGACTCCATCGTGCGAGTGTCTCGCTCACGATGCGGTCCCGTCGGTCCCCTACATGACAGCCCACGACGGCGGCGTACCGCTGCTGGCCAACACCGGTGACGCCGTTGCGGGCCCGACGATCGCGGCGATGCGGGCGTAGAGCTCGAGGGCACTGCCAGCGCGGTCGAGGATCTTCACCTACATCTCCGGCTTGCGGCTCGGTTTGGCGCGCGACGGCTCACCAAGGATCCGTCGAAGCACACAGTCTTCGACGCGAACCGGAACCGTTGCCATAGCACCTTCGGACCTACGCGATCTCGAGAGCCTCTGGTCGCAGGTGAAGGCGCTGCCCCTGAACGCGCTGGACGAGTACCTCGACCTCGACATGACCTTTCACCAGCGCATGTGCACGATCGCGGCGAACCCCGCGCTGACGCAGATGTGGACGATCCTCTTCGGAACGCTGCGAGCGTGACGCGATCAGGTCTAGCGTGCTCGCCAGGCACGGGTGTCGCAGAGCACCAAGGTGCGCGAGCGACCGCGAAGCAGCCACGATCGGCTCCTCGCCGCACTGCACGCGGGAAACGGCGAGGCTTCCAGCTACGCAGCCAACAGGACTCCGAGCCTTTTCAGGATCTCGTGGACGAGAGCGGTCGAGATCGATCCCATGCGGCCGGCATTGCGCGCCCGCCAGTCCAAGCTCTTGACCTGATCGGAGAGCACGGCTCCGTGAACAGGCAACCCTGCGGGTAGCGCGACTTCGAACGGATACCCTTTGGTACGGCTGGTGATCGG
>JBBDSD010000130.1:0-9041 GCA_040905065.1 Trueperaceae bacterium
TGCCGTGCAGTTTGGGGACGCCCTGGACGCTCAGGACCGAGGTGCCGGCCCCGCTGATGCGCGCGCCCATGGCGTTGAGCAGATCGACCAGGTCGGCTACCTCAGGCTCCAGCGCGGCGTTCTCGATCACGACGCGACGGCTGCCGAGCGCACTGGCAAGCAGCACGTTCTGGGTGCCACCGACGGTGGGTGCCTCGAACACGACGTGCCCTTCGAGCGGTCCGTGACGCTGGGCGACGAAGTCGCCGTCCGCTTCGTGCACCGTCGCTCCCAGCGCTTCGAACGCTCGGATGTGGCGGTCGACCGGTCGGGGGCCGAAGGCGCAACCGCCGGGGACGCCGATGCGGGCGGTGCCGCAGCGGGCCAGCAGGGCGCCCATCGCCACGAAGCTGGCGCGCATCTTGCGGACCAGGCGGAACGGCGCGTCGCTACGGTGGACGTCGGCGGCGCGCAGGCGCAGGGCGTCGCCGTCCCAACGAACCTGCACGCCGACGTGCGCGAGGATCTCCAAACCGACCAGGACGTCGCTGAGCCGGGGCACGTCGCGGAGCACCAGCTCCTCCTCGGTGAGGAGCGAGGCCAGGATCAAGTACAGCGCGGAGTTCTTGGCGGAGTGCACGCGGACGGTCCCCGCCAGCGGCGTGGCGCCGTCGATCCGGAAGATGTCGTCGGAGGGGGTCATGGCAGCGGCTACCTCGGGGGTGCAGGGAACGATCGTCGCGCCGTAGGCGTCAACGGTATCGTGCGTAGGTTACACACGATGAGCACTCGTACGATAGCGACGACCACGCACATTGTCAAGGCGATACCGATGATGCTACATTGATGCGAGTTCCATCCTCGAGGAGGCGACGTGCCCAAACGCGAGAAGAGAAAGCGACTCCAGGTCGTCATCAGCGACGATCAGGACTCCCTGCTGACCAAGACCGCCTATCAACTGTCCAATCCCGAACGGCTCGTGTCGAAGTCCGAAGTCGTCCGCTTGGGGATCGAGATGCTCAACAAGGCCGTCGAAGACGGCAAGCTGGACCCGGACCTGATCAAAGGCCTCGACGACCGCTGACGGTGTTCGAGCCTGGGACGTTGCTCGGCGAACGCTACGAGATCGAGGGGCCGCTCGGTCAGGGCGGCATGGCGCACGTCTTCGCGGCGCACGATCGGCACCTCGACCGGGCGGTCGCCGTCAAGGTACTGCGGCCCCACCTGACGGAGACCGATGCCGAACGATTCCGGCGCGAGATCCGCGCGCTGGCGCGCCTGTCGCACCCTGGCATCGTCACCATCTTCGATCTGGGATTGGGCGAGTACGTCTACTTCGCCATGGAACGCATCGACGGCGGGCCGTTCACCGAGCTGGGACCGTACGAGGCGGACGTCACCTCGCAGCGGCGCCTGCTGGGGGCCGCGATCCACGTGGCCGACACCCTCGGCTACGTGCACCGGCTGGGGATGGTGCACCGCGACCTCACGCCGCGCAACATCCTGCTCACCCCGCACGGTCGCCCCAAGCTGATGGACTTCGGTCTGGTGCAGCTGACGGAGAGCAGTCGCGAACTGACGCGAACCGGGTTCACGCTGGGCACGCCGCAGTACATGGCGCCGGAGCAGGCGACCGGTGAAGCGACCGGCGCCGCCACCGATCTGTACGCGCTCGGCGTGGTGCTCTACCGCACCGTGACCGGCGCAGCGCCGTTCGACGCCGACAACGATCAGGCGGTCCTCTACCAGCACGTGTACGGCGACCTGGTGCCCGCGATCGACCGCAACCCGCTGGTTCCCGCGGCGTTGTCCGACCTGATCGGATCGCTGCTCGCGAAGCGGCCCAGTGATCGCCCCCGCAACGGGACGCTGGTCGCCGAGCGCTTGCGCGCGATCTTGGCGCAGGCCTGCCGGGACGCGGTCGGTCTGCCGGCCGGCGGAGCGGCGCGGGCGTCGGTCTATCCGTCCGGGCCGAGCGCGCCGCGGCCGCTGCGCGAGCGGTGGAGGATCCAGCTGGATCAGGGACCGCAGTGGCCGGCAGGCCTGGCCGGCGCGGAAGGGTTCCTGCTGGCCGGGCTTCGCAGCGACGCGCTGGCCGTGCTGCACCCCGCCGACGGAGGGGTGCACGCACGCTTCCCGCTGGAGGACGAGGTCGAGCACCCCCCGCTGCACGTGGCCGGCTCGATCTGGGTCGCGAGCCGGGACGGGGGCCTGGCCCGCATCGCTTGGCCGGAAGGGCGCACCGAGTGGCGGGGCGAGGTCGACGTGGCCGGCATGGCCGCCGTCGGCGACGGCTTGCTGCTGGCGCGGCGGGACGGAACGTTGGAGCGGTGGCGCCAGGACGGAAGCGTCGAGTGGCGGGCCGATCTGGGGGCGCCGGCGGCCGTGCCGCCGGTCGTCCACCGCGGCGAGGCGATCGTGGCGTGCGAGGACGGCACCGTGCACGCCGTCGCGCTCGACGACGGCAGGCCGCGCTTCCGAGCCGATCTGGGTGCCGCGCCTGCCCCCTGCGCCGCTGCGGACGGGATGGTGCTGCTGCAGGAACGCAGCGGCGAGCTTCACGGGTTTTCGATGGCGCAGCGCGACGTCGTGTGGAGCTACGGGCTTGAGGGCGAGTGCTACAGCGGACCCGCGATCGTGGACGGGCGCGTCTACGCGGCCGGCTGGTCGCGCCAGCTGCACTGCCTGTCGCTTACGACCGGCAACGACCACTGGGTCCGACCGTTGCCCGCGCCGGTCACGGCACCGCCGTCGATCGCGTCGGGCGTCGTCTGGATCGGGACCGAGGGGGGCGACCTGCTCGGGTTCGACGCGATGGACGGCGACCTGAGGTTCCACGAACGGATCGCGCACGCGCCGGTCCAGGCCCCCGCCCTGCCGATCGACGGCCGCCTGATCGTCGCGGCCACCGACGGCACCGTCGTCGCGTTCGACTGATCCGCTCTCGCCCTAGCCGGGGGCCGCCTCCCCCGCCGCCGCGGAAGCGGTCGCGGCGGGGACCACCGCCGGAAGCGACGCCAGCGCGTTCTCGCAGAACCAGAGGCCGGGATCGACGCCCTCGTCCTGACCGGGCAGGTCGGTCGGGGCGACCCGCCAGAACGCAGCGCTCGCCTCGTCCCAGGACGCGAGCAGCCGACGCGCTCGCGGGCTGTCGGTCGCCTCGGCGTGCCGCTCGACCAGCGTGCGCAGCAGCTGCGCGTCCGGACCGTCGGCGGTCAGGCGACGGGCGTCGACCATGCCGGGATTCGTGCGTCCGTCGAAGCTCCCGTCCTCGTCCAGGACGAACGCGACGCCGCCGGACATGCCGGCGCCGAAGTTGCGTCCGGTCGGACCGAGCACCACGACCACGCCACCGGTCATGTACTCGCAGCCGTGATCGCCGCAGCCCTCGACCACCGCCACGCCGCCCGAGTTGCGGACGGCCAAGCGCTCGCCGGCCGATCCGGCAGCGAAGAGGCGTCCCCCCGTCGCGCCGTACAGCACCGTGTTGCCCAGCAGGACCGGGTGCGGCGCGGACGGGTCGCGCCGGAGCGACCGCAGCACGACGTCGCCACCGGACATGCCCTTGCCGACGTAGTCCTGCGCGTCGCCGCGCAGCTCCAGCCGGACGCCGGGCGCCAGGAACGCACCGAAGCTCTGGCCGACCGGCCCTTCGATGCGTACCCGAACGGTGGCGTCGGGCAGGCCGTCCGCACCGTGTTCGCCCGCGATGCGGCCGGACAGGCGTGCGCCCAGCGTGCGTTCCCGGTTCGTGCTGCGGTAGCCGCGATCGCTGCGCCCGAACTCGTTCAGGTCGCTCCACGCGCCGTCGGCGATCCGTTGGTCCAGCTCATTGCCGGCCGGGCGGTCGTTGCGCTCCTGCACGCTGTGGCGGGCACGCGTGCCGGTCGGATCCGGGTCGGTCCAGAGACCGCTCAGGTCGACCGCGCCACCGCGCGGCAGCGTCACCTCGCGGGCCGAGAGCAGGTCGTTGCGGCCCACGATCTCGTCCACGCTGCGGGCGCCCATCCGCGCCAGGATGGTGCGGACCTGCTGCGCCACGAACACCAGGAAGCGAACCACGTGCTCCGGTCGGCCCGGATAGCGCGCGCGCAGGTCCTCGCGCTGGGTGGCGATCCCGAACGCGCAGGTGTTCAGGTGGCACTGACGCAGCATGGCGCAGCCCGTCGCGACCAACGCGGCGGTACCGAAGCCGAACTGCTCCGCGCCCAAGAGCGCCCCGACCACCACGTCCCGTCCGGTCTTGAGGCCACCGTCGACGCGCAGCGTGACGCGTCCGCGCAGGTCGTTCTCGATCAGCGACCGTTGCGTGTCGGCCAGACCCAACTCCCACGGAACGCCCGCGTTGCGCACGCTGGTCAACGGGCTGGCGCCGGTCCCGCCGTCGTAGCCCGAGATCTGGATCGCGTCGGCGTAGCCTTTGGCCACGCCGGAGGCGATGGTGCCCACGCCGTGGGTCGAGACCAGCTTCACGCCGATGCGGGCCTGCGGCGCCACGCGCTTGAGGTCGAAGATCAGCTGCGCCAGGTCTTCGATCGAGTAGATGTCGTGGTGCGGCGGTGGGCTGATCAACGTGACGCCGGGCACCGCGTGGCGGATGCGACCGATCTCGGCGCTCACCTTGAAGCCGGGGATCTGCCCGCCCTCGCCCGGCTTGCTGCCCTGCGCCATCTTGATCTCGATCTCGCGGGCCTTCGCCAGGTAGTGCGCGGTCACGCCGAAGCGGCCGGACGCCACCTGCTTGATGGCGCTGTTCGCGAGGTCGCCCGCCTCCGGATGCCACTTTGCTTCCGACCGGTCGGGGCGATCCCGATCGAACCGCTCGAACCGCTCGGGGTCCTCGCCGCCTTCGCCGCTGTTCGACTTGGCGCCCAGCCGGTTCATGGCGATGGCGAGGGTCTCGTGCGTCTCGCGGCTGACCGAGCCGTGGCTCATCGCCTGCGTGGTGAAGCGGCGTACGATCTGCGCGACCTCCTCGACCTCGTCCAACGGGACAGGGTCGCCGACCGCCCCGATCTCCATCAGGTCGCGCAGGGTGGTGGGCGGACGTCCGTCCACCGCTTCGGCGTAGGCGGCGTAGGCGTCGGCGTCCTCGTTGCGGACCGCCTTGTGCAGCGCCTTGAACACGGTCGGGTTGAAGGCGTGGTACTCGCCCGCCTTGCGGAAGCGGTACAGGCCCCGGTCGCGCAGTCCCGGATCGTCGCCGTACCCTTCCGCGTGCAGACGCAGCACGTCCTCGGCGATCTGCGTCAAGCCGGTGCCGCCCAGGTGCACGGGCGTGCCGTGGAACGCCAGGTCGATCACCTCGGGGTCCAGACCGATCGCCTCGAACACCTGCGCTGCCCGGTAGGAACTGATCGTCGAGATCCCCATCTTGGAGAGGATCTTCAGCAGCCCCTGATCGATCGCGGAGACGTAGTTCCGCACCGCCGCCTCCGGCGTGAGCGGGTCGTCGCGGCGGACCTGATCGGGCACGGTGGCGCAGGTGGCCAGCGCCAGGTACGGGTGGATCAGCGCGGCGCCGTAGCCGATGAGGGTGGCGTACTGATGGTCCTCGCGCGGCTCGGCCGTCTCGAGGATCAGGGCGCTACGGGTCCGCAGCCCCTCGCGGATCAGGCGCTGGTGCACCGCGCCGGTGGCCAGCAGGATCGGAACGGCGGCGTGGTCCGCGTCGATGCCGCGGTCGCTCAGGAGCAGCAGGGCGGCCCCGCCGGCGACCGCTTCCGTCGCCTCGTCGCAGATGCGCGTCAGCGCCGCTTGCATGGCGTCTGGTCCGTCGGCGACGAGGAAGCGGGTGTCGATGCGGGCGGTCGGGAAACGGTCGTTGGCGAGGATCCAATCGCGTTGGCGACCGTCGATGATCGGTCCGGGCATGCGCAGCACGGCCGCGGCCCGCTCATCTTCGTCCAGCAGGGAACCGCGCGGACCTACGGTGGTCTCCAGGCTCATTACCGAGCGCTCGCGGTACGGATCGATCGCCGGGTTCGTCACCTGCGCGAACCGCTGCTTGAACGAGCGCCACAACGTCTGCGGCTGCGCCGACAGGAGCGCGAGCGGGGTGTCGTCCCCCATCGAACCGACCGGGATGGCGGCGTCGAACACCATCGGCTGGAAGATGCGGTCGACGTCCTCGCTGCCGTACCCGACCGCGGTCTGCAGACGCAGCGCATCGTCGCCGCTGGGTCCGTCGCCGGGCGACGGATCGAAGGCGGGAGGGCGCACCAGGTTGGCGTCCAGCCAGGCCCGGTACGGATGCGCGGCGGCCAGTTCGCGCTTGAGTTCGTCGTTGCGGAGCAGGCGCCCGTGCTCGGTGTCGACCGCCAGCATCTCGCCCGGACCCAGCCGACCGCGCTCGACGATCGGATCGCTGGGCAGGTGGACCATGCCCGCTTCGCTGCCAATGATCACGAGACCGCTCTCGGTCAGGTGGTAGCGCTGCGGCCGCAGGCCGTTACGGTCCAGCGCCGCAATCGCCCGGCGGCCGTCGCTGACCGCCAGCGCGGCCGGTCCGTCCCACGGTTCCATGACGGTGGCGTGGTAGCGGTAGAAGGCCCGAACGCCGTCGTCCATCGAATCGTCGCCCTCGAACGCGGGCGGCACCAGCATCGCCAGCGCGTGCAACGGGTCGCGTCCGGAGAGGGCCAACAGCTCCAGGACCGAATCGAGCGCGGAACTGTCGCTGGATCCGGGGGGAACGACCGGTACCAGGTCGGCGACGTCGTCGCCCCAGATGCGGCTCTCCAGCACCGGTTCGCGGGCCGCCATCAGGTTCACGTTGCCGGTCAGGGTGTTGATCTCGCCGTTGTGGGCCAGCATCCGGAACGGTTGCGCCAGCGACCAGCGGGGCATCGTGTTGGTGCTGTAGCGCTGGTGGAACACGGCCAGCGCCGTCTCGTAGTCGGGGTCGGCCAGGTCGCGATAGAACTTCGGCAGCTGGTCGGCCACCATCAGGCCCTTGTACACGATGGTGCGGCTGCTGAACGACGGCAGGTAGGTACGCCCCAGATCGGCGTCGGCCAGCGCGCGTTCGATCCGCTTGCGGACCAGGTACAGCCGACGCTCGTAGCCGAGCCCGTCCAGGCCGGCCGGCCTGGCGGTCAGGACCTGACGCAGCAGCGGACGGCGTTCGCGCGCCTGTTCGCCCAGCGCGTCGTCGTCCGTCGGCGGTTCGCGCCACGCCAATCGTTCGATGCCGGCCGTGTCCAGTTCCCGTTCGACGATCTCGCGCGCTTCGGCCCACGGTGCGTCGCTTGCGACGAACAGCGTGCCTACGCCCAATTCGTCGTCGTCGACGGCGCGTACGCCCTGGTCCGACAGGTGCCGGTGCAGGATGCGGTACGGCAGTTGGGTCAGGATGCCGGCTCCGTCGCCGGTACGTCCGTCGGCGCTGACGGCGCCACGATGGGCCAGGTTGGCGAGCGCTTCGAGCGCGTGTTCGAGGACGCGTCGTTCCCGACGTCCGTGCAGGTCGGCGATGAACCCGACGCCGCAGGCGTCGCGTTCGCGCGGCCAGGCGAGGGTCCGGACGTCCGAGCGGGGGGTGCGTGGGCGGGACAAGGTCGACCTCCGAGGGCGGGTACCGATACGGCGCCGGTCGCCCCCGGACGGGGAGCGGGACGCGTGCGTTCAGCGGGTTGCGGCATCGGGCACGGGGCGTGCCGGGCGTGCGCGGCGTGGGGGCGTTCGGAGCGACGGCCGACCGTCGCTAGCGCCTCCGGCGTGCGCCACCGCGCTCCGGATGGTAGCCGCCGAGCCGCGCTCCTGTCAAACGATTCTTCGTTTCGCTCTCGGCGTGAGCGATAATGTGCGACCGAACCGAAAGCACACGAGACGATTCGCTTGTGACGTAAGGCGTCGAAGCGATCGATCTCCGTGCGATCGTCGGTGCAGGCTCAGGCGCTTCCCCCGCCCCGGAGCGTCGGTGCGATCGAGGCCGCCGAGGTGGGGGACGGGTCGGTCGCGGCTTCCCCCGCTCCGGCCGAAGCGACGTGCGGCACGACGCGGTCCTTGACCAGCTTGTACTCGATCGCGTCGATCAACGCCTGATACGAGGCGTCGATCAGGTCGCTGCTGGCCCCGACCGTGCCCCAACTCTCGACGCCGTCGCTGAACTCGACCTGCACGCGGATGACGCTGGCGGTGCCTTCTTCGTCCCCCCCTAGCACGCGGACCTTGTAGTCCACCAGCCTGAGATCGGCCAGTTGCGGGTAGAAGCGCGTCAGCGCCTTGCCCAACGCCCGATCGAGCGCGTTCACTGGACCGTCGCCGTCGGCGGCGGTGTGCTCCAGCTCGCCCCCCACCTCGACCTTGATGCTGGCCTCGGCGCGCGGCTGGAGGTCCCGTTCGCGCTTGTCGATCACGACCGTGTAGCCGTGCAGATTGAAGTACGGCCGGTGCTCGCCGCGAACCTTGCGGGCCATCAGCTGGAACGACGCTTCGGCGCCCTCGAAGGCGTAGCCGCGGTGCTCCAGCTCCTTCATGCGGGCGACCACCTCGCGCGAGCCGTCCTGACCTGCGTTCGCCTCGTCGCCCGGTTCGGCGTGGGCGGCCACGTTCGCTCGTCCGGACAGGTCGGACAGGAGCACCCGACGTTCGTTGCCGATCGTCTCGGGAGGCACGTGCTCGTACGTCTCGGGACGCTTCGATACGGCCGAGACGTGCACCCCGCCCTTGTGCGCGAACGCCGCGTCGCCCACGTACGGCGCCCGCAGGTGCGGCTGCAGATTGGCGCGCTCGTCGACGTAGCGGGCCAGCTCCCGCAACCCCGCCATCCGTTGCGGTTGCCGGCGACCCAGCTTGAGCGTCAGGTTCGGCAAGATCGAGACCAGGTTGGCGTTGCCGCAGCGCTCGCCGTACCCGCCGATCGTGCCCTGCACGTGGTTGGCTCCCGCCTGGACGGCGGCCAGCGTGTTCGCGACCGCCAGTTCGGCGTCGTTGTGGGCGTGGATGCCGATCGGGAGTTCGAACCGATCGCGAGCCGAGCGGACGCCGTCGGCGATCCGGTCCGGCAACGTGCCGCGGTTCGTGTCGCACAGCTCCAAGCGCGACGCGCCGCCGGTCAC
>JBBDSD010000131.1:0-1498 GCA_040905065.1 Trueperaceae bacterium
CGATTGCGGCGGCGCTGGTCGACCGCAAGCTCTCTACTCCGCTTTTCGCGGCGGGATTCGACGTCTGCGCCTTCGGTGTGCAGCTGGACCAAGAGGGGCGGCTGCGCGTGCTCGCGTCGCAGGTTGCCGCTGCGTACGCGGCATACGGCGACCCTGCCGGCGGCGGTCTCGTACCCGGCCTGGCCGGTCGGTTCAACGGCAGCGCGCCGCGGTTGGCGTTGCACCTGAACGCAGCCGAGGCCGCCACGCTCTGGCATCTCCCGCACGCGGCCGACGCGCCCGTGAGCATCCGTCGCACGACCGCGCGCACGTTGGCTCCCGCGCCCGGACACGCCGGCCGCGGGGCACGCGTCGGTGTGGCCGAAGCAGCTGGGACCACGATGCCGATTGCTCAACACAGCCGCTTGCTGCACCGGAATCAATTGATCGTGGCAAAGACCCGGCGCGGCAAGTCGACTCTCCTCCGGCACATGGCGGCGGGGATCATGGAAGGCGCGGCCAGCGACGCCGATGGCACCGCTCTGGTTGTGGTGGATCCGCATCAGGATCTCGCGGAGGCCGTGCTTGATGCCGTCCCGTCCGCGCTTGCAGCGCGCACCGTGTACCTCGACTTCGCGAACCTCGAACGGCCGGTCGGTCTCAACCTGCTCGATGTCCACCTATTCCCGGACCGCGACCGCACCACCGAGCACGTCGTGACGATGCTGAACCGGCTGTGGCCCGCTAACTGGGGGCCGCGCATGGAGGGCGCGCTACGCGCATCGCTCGCGTCGCTGCTGGAAGCGAACTTACAGGTGCCGCGCGACCGGCAGTTCACGTTGCTCGACGTTGCGCCGTTTCTCACCGACGCAAAGCTCCGCGAGCGTGTGCTCACCCAGGTCCAGGATCCCGCGTTGCAAGCCTGGTGGCGTGATAACTACGACCGCGCCGGCCGTGTCCTGCAGCAGCAGACGGCGAACCCGGTCACCTCGAAAATCGGCCGCTTCACCGTGACCGAGGCGTCGCGCCTCGTGCTCGGACAGGCGAGTTCGACATTCGACCCACGGGCACTGCTCCGCGACGGCGGCGTGCTCGTCGTGAACACGGCGGTAGGCGCCCTGGGTGAGGGCGCGGCTTCGCTCGTCGGCGCGACGCTCCTCAACCTGCTCGGCCTGATCGTCGAAGAGCAGGTGATGGTGCCGGCCGCGCAACGCCGACGCGTGGTGAGCCTGGTCGACGAATCGAGCACGCTCGGCGCCGTCGACTACCCGCGCATGCTCTCGGAACTCGGGAAGTACGGCGCGAGCTTCGTGCTCGTCACGCAATCGCTGTCGAAGCTCGACGCCATCGACCGCAATCTCGCGCCGACGATCTTCGCGAACAGCGACGGCCTGACCGTTTTCCAGGTCAGCGCAGAAGACGCGCGCAAGCTAGTGCCCGAACTTGGCTCGGAGATCGAAGTCGAAGATCTCGTGTCGCTCGACGACTTCACCTGCTACGCGCGCTGGTGGGACGGTCA
>JBBDSD010000132.1:0-1492 GCA_040905065.1 Trueperaceae bacterium
GGCTACCACCGGCTGCTGAGCGACCCGGACCCGGCCGTTCACGGCCCCGCCGCCGAGCAGTGGTGCGACTGGGAGGACGCGATCGTCGCGATGGACGAGGACGAACCGGTCGCCCCGCGCCACCTCGACCCGCGGTTCCGCGTGGCCTTCGCGCGGCTGGTCGTGCACTACTTCCACCACCGGCTGTTCCTCGACGACGGCGAGGTGCTCGCGCGCGCGTCGGGGCTGGCCGGCACGCCGGCGGTGCTGATCCAGGGACGGCTCGATCTGACCGCGCCCATGGACAACGCCTGGCAGCTGCATCGCGCGTGGCCGGGCAGCGAACTGGTGGTGCTCGGCGGTGCCGGGCACGGCACCGGCGAGGGCATGGACGACGCGATCCTGACCGCGCTCGACCGCTTCGCTGCGGGCTGACCGCGACCGGCGGTCCGGCCGGCTTCCGCGACCGGTACGCGGGCCTAGGATCGCGCGACCCGTCACCGCCTCCGAGGAGTCCGGATGCAGTTGGACGATCTGGAGTACCGAGCGCGGCAGGCGATGGATTCGGCGACGTATGCGTTCGTCGCCGATGCTGCCGGCCGGGGACTGACCGCACGCCACAACGAGGACGCCTTCCGTCGCCGCACACTGCGCCCGCGGGTCCTGCGCGACGTCGCCACCGTGGACACGGGCCTCGAGGTGCTCGGCCGCCGGGTCGCGGCGCCGGTCGGTGTCGCGCCGCTGCCCCGGATGGCCGCGGTGCACCCGACGGCGGAGCGTGGGCTTGCCGAGGCCGCGGCCGAGGCCGACGTGGTGTTCTGCGCCGCGACCAACAGCACCGTGGAACTCGAGGAGTTGGTGATCGACGGCGCGACCGCCTGGTTCCAGCTCTACCCTCACCGGGACCCCGGCATCACCGGCGACCTCGTCGCCCGCGCCGTGGCGGCGGGCTACGCCGCCGTCGTCGTGACCGCGGACCGTCCCGTCCACGGCGCGAAGGCGTCCGAGGCGACCAAGCGCACGGACGTGGCCGCCTACCCGAACCTCGCCCGCTACGGCGACGTGGTCGCCGGTCGCTTCGACGCGTCGTTCACGTGGCAGCGGTTGCAGGACCTGATCGAGGCGTGCCCGATCCCGGTCGTGGTCAAGGGGGTGCTCCGCGGCGAGGACGCCCACCGGGCGTTCGACCTGGGGTGCGGCGGGGTCTGGGTGTCCAACCACGGCGGGCGCATGCTCGACCAGACGATCGCCAGCCTCGAGGCGCTCGAGGACATCACTGTCGCGGTCGACGGTATGGGTGAGCTCTACCTCGACGGTGGCGTACGACGCGGCATCGATCCGCTTATCGCGGCCGCGCTCGGCGCCACGGCCGTCTTCGTCGGACGGCCGCTGGCCTACGCCCTCGCCATCGGCGGTCGTGACGGCGTCGCCGCCGCGCTGCAGCAGTTACGCAACGAACTCGCGCACGCCATTGCGCTGATGGGCGCCACCCGCCTCGCCGATCTCGATCGCG
>JBBDSD010000133.1:0-1491 GCA_040905065.1 Trueperaceae bacterium
GTGGATCGTCTCGTCGCCGACGCGTGCGACTACGGGATCGTCGACGTCGATCAGGTCGGGAGCCAGCACCTCGATCTCCGCTTCGGCCCGCAGCTCCTCGATCCGAGCGTCCAGCTCCGCCTGGCGCTTGGCGGCCAGCGCGTCGTCGCGGACCTGCTCACGGACGTCGTCGAGCGGTCGAGTCTCGGCGGAGATCCGCTCCAGCACCTCGACCACGTAGAAGCGCCCGGCGGCCTCCACGACCGGCGTCAGGCCGGGCGTCGACAGCTGGAACACGGCGTCGCCGACAGAGCTCGGGAACGCCGGCCGACCGACCGGCCGCGGCTCGTCCCCACCCTCGGCGCCGCCGGTGTCGGCGCCGACCACCGACGCCTCGCGCGCCAGGTCGGCGGCCGACTCCCCGGCCAACGCCCGGTCCCGCAGCGCTTCGGCCGCTTCGCGCTCGTCGGTCACGATCTGGCGCGCCATCACGCGCGGCTCGGACCGGTACGCCTCGCGGTTGACGCGGTGATACGTCTCGATCTCGGCGTCGCTCACGTCGACGCCTTCGGTGACCTCGTCCTGCCAGGCCTGCACCTGCAGTTGCTGACGCAGGTAGTCGCGGAACGTCTGGTCGGTGTACCCTGCGCCGCCGATCAGCCGCAGGTACGCCTGGTCGTTGCGGGACCCGTCCACGCCGTTGCGGACGCGGAACGCCTCGAGCTCCTCCCGCACGGCGCCTCCGCTGGCCCGTTGCCGGGAGGCGACCTGGTTGACGACCTGTTGCCGGATCAGCGAATCGATCAGAAGCAGATCCAGATCGTCCGCGACCGGGCCCTCGCGGACCGTGCTGAACATCGGTTGGCCCTGCCGCGCCTGCGACAGGTCCCGTTCGGTCAGGGTGGTGCCGCCCACGGACAGCATGGGCGGGCTGGTGTCGCGTGCAGCGCCGCCTCCGTGCCCGCCCAGCGAGGGCGTGAATATCATGACCATGCCGGCCATCAGGCCTAGCGACACGATCCAAAGGATGATGGTGTTGGTACGACGGCTCAACTTCATGCGCTTGACTTCCTCCCGATGCTGGTGCTAGGTTCCTGACCTGGTTTCCGAGCGCCCGTAGCTCAGCCGGATAGAGCGTTCGCCTCCGGAGCGAAAGGTCACAGGTTCGAATCCTGTCGGGCGCACCACCCTGAAATTCCGACGTGCGGACGTTCCGAAGTTTGACGTACCTTCCTGCCGCGTCCCTGCCGGCTCGGGGCCGACGCGTCGCGCCAGGGACGGTCGTTCCGGTCGCCGCCGACGCGTGCGGGGTATCCGTGGCACCTTACCACCCGGTCTCGGGGCGGCACAACCGACGGCGAACGTCGCCACGCCCGCGTCCGACGCGCCACGCGCGCCAGGCGCGACGGTCGCGGAACCAGCGCCCCGGCGTCCAACGCCAGCCGCGCAGCGCTCGCACCGCTTCGGACCACGCGGCGTCGTACCCCTCCCGCGCAGCTCCGTCCGGCTCCG
>JBBDSD010000134.1:0-1474 GCA_040905065.1 Trueperaceae bacterium
TCGGGACCTTCGCGGATGCGGTCCTGGTCACCTTCCCCGCCGCGGTCTGGCACGCACGGCGCGCGATCGCGGTGGCGACGCTGGTGTTCGTGGCCGGCTTCGCCGCCACGGCGATCTGGTTGGCCACCAGCCCGGCGGCGTACGAGGCGGCGCTGCCCGAGACGGCACGACAGGCCTATCTGGAGGAGGAGTTCGAGGCCTACTACTCCTCCGAGCCCGGCACCACGTTCGCCGCGCGGGTGTTCACCAACAACGCCGGGGTCGGGGCGGTGGCCTTCGGCAGCGGCATCGCGGCCGGCGTCCCGACCCTGGCGATCCTGCTGTTCAACGGCATCAACGTCGGCATCGCCGCCGGGCTGTTCCACGCGGCCGGCGAGGCCGCGCGCTTCTGGGGCCTGATCCTGCCCCACGGGTTGCTCGAACTGACGGCCGTGTTCGTCGCCGGCGGCGCCGGGCTGCAGCTCGGCCTCGCCCTGCTCCTCCCCGGCGACCGGCCCCGGTCGGTCTCGCTCGCCGAGGAAGGCCGCCGTTCGGTGGTGATCGTGCTCGGGCTGGTCCTGGTGTTCCTGCTCGCGGGATTGCTGGAGGGCTACGTCACGCCGGCGCCCTGGCAGACGTGGGTGCGCGTCGGTACCGGCACGCTGGTCTGGTCCGCGTTCCTGGTGTACGTGGCCGTGCTCGGACCGCGTGCCGCTCGGCGGGGCCGGACCGGCGCCTTCGGCGAGTTGCGGACGTCAGCGGCGTCGGCGTCCGCTCAGCGTGCGGACGCCTTCGTCTCGAGGTAGGCGTCGCCGACGAGCGCCGCCAGCTCGCCGGGCACGCCGTCGACGACCCGGGCGCCGAGACGGCGCAGGTGGTCGGTGGCGCGCTGCCGTTCGGCGAGCACCCCGACCGACGCGGCGGCGAGGAAGGCGTCGCCCGGACGGCGCGGCGCGGCGTCGCGCATCGCCTCCAGGGCAGGGTCACGGACCGCGACCACGATCACGGCGTGTCGGCGGGTCAGCAGCGGCAGCGTCGGCACGAGCTGTTCCTGGACCGCCTCGGCCCCGAGTTCGGTGAACAGCACCAGGGTGGCCTGACGCCGGAAACGGGACAGGGCCGTTCGGAAGGCCGCGTGGTAGTCGCTCTCGGCCAGTTCCGGATCGAGTGCGTGCATCGCCGTCGACAGCCGCCGCAACTGGCCCTGGTCCCCTCGGGGCGGCGCGGCGGCACGCACCTCGGCGCCGAAGGCCAGCAGCCCGATCCGGTCGCCGGAACGGGTCGCGATCGTGGCCAACGCGAGCAGCGCGTCCATCGCATGGTCGAGCCGGGGCACGCCGGCGACCAGGCCGGCGCTGAGCCGGCCCGTGTCGAGCAGTGCGAGCACCTGCTGGTTGCGCTCCGCGCGGTGGGTCCGCACGACCGCATGGCCCGCCCGGGCCGTCGCCGCCCAGTCGACCCGCCGGACGTCGTCGCCCTCGACGTACTCGCGCAG